>NZ_JBSFTY010000012.1:0-136657 GCF_053591515.1 Streptomyces sp. NPDC003011 | reverse complement strand
TCGTGATGACCGTGGTGGTCGTCCGGGTGGGTTCCAGCGTGATGACCGTGGTGGTCGTCCGGGTGGGTTCCAGCGTGATGACCGTGGTGGTCGTCCGGGTGGGTTCCAGCGTGATGACCGTGGTGGTCGTCCCGGTGGGTTCCAGCGCGATGACCGGGACCGTGGTTTCCGGCGCGATGACCGTAGGGATGACCGCCGTGACGATCGGCGGGACGACCGCGCCGACCGTGGTGGCGAACACCGTGGTGGCGAACGGCGGGACGACCGTCGGGTTGAGGACCGCGGGGACCGCGGTGGGTTCCGTCGTGACGACAGCCGCGGCGGTGACCGCGGTGGGTTCCGTGGTCGTGAGGACAGCCGGAGTGCGGAACGTCCTGCGGTCCGTCGCGAGGACAGCCGCGGTGGGGACAGCCGGGGCCGGGACAGCCGCGGCGGGGACCGTCCGGGGTTCCGTGGCCGTGAGGACAGCCGGGGCGGGGACCGCGGTGGGTTCCGTGGCCGTGAGGACAGCCGGGGTGGCGAGCGCGGTGGGTTCCGTGGGCGGGACGACCGTGGTGGTCGTGGGCCCCGGCGGGACGACGACCGTGGTGGGCGTCCCGGTGGGTTCCGTGGCCGTGACGACCGTCGCGGTGGCGGGAGTTTCCGTGACGAGCGCGACCGGGACCGGGAGCCGATCAAGCGGCTGCCGATCCCCGAGGACGTCACGGGCGACGAGATCGACAAGGACGTACGGCAGGAGCTCCAGAGCCTGCCGAAGACGCTGGCGGAGGACGTCGCCAAGAACCTGGTGATGGTGGCCCGGCTCCTCGACGAGGACCCCGAGGGCGCCTACGGCTACTCCAAGGTGGCCCTGCGGCTCGCGTCGCGTGTCGCCGCCGTGCGGGAGGCGGCCGGGTTCGCGGCGTACGCCAACCAGAAGTACAGCGAGGCGCTCGCCGAGTTCCGGGCTTCCCGGCGGATGACGGGAACCGTGGACCTGTGGCCCGTGATGGCCGACTGCGAGCGTGGACTCGGGCGGCCGGAGAGGGCGCTGGACATGGCCGGGGCGCCCGAGGTGCGCAAGCTGGACAAGGCCGGGCAGGTGGAGATGCGGCTCGTCGCGGCCGGCGCCCGGCGTGACATGGGGCAGCTGGACGCGGCGATCGTGACGCTGCAGAGCCCCGAGCTGGCCTCGAACTCCGTGCAGCCGTGGACCGCGCGCCTGCGGTACGCGTACGCCGACGCCCTGCTCGCCGCCGGGCGGGAAGGCGAGGCCCGGGAGTGGTTCGCGAAGGCCGTGGAGGCCGACAAGGACGGTGGCACCGACGCCTCGGACCGGCTCGCCGAGCTGGAGGGGGTGGAGTTCGTCGACGCCTTCGACGAGAGCGAGGACGTCCACGAGGTTGAGACCGAGGTTGAGACCGAGGTCGAGGCCGAGGACGCCTTCGAGCGCGAGCCCGAGCGCAAGCTAGAGCCCGAGGATGACGGCGAAAGCGATGGCGCGTCCCTGGAGACGTCCGTGGAGGACGTGAAGGGCGACGACCAGGACTGACGTCCGTGGGAGAAGGGGCGGGATCCCGGCCGGTCGGCTAGGGTCCCGCCCCTTTGTGCGTCCGAGGTGCCACGGGTCCAGGTGTCACATCCGGGTGTCACGGATCCAGCGCGCGCAGTACCAGCCCCGATGCCGGCTTGGGGCCGAACGACGTCGACTTGCGGGGCATCGTGACGCCCTGGCGGGCGAGGTCGCGGACGACCTCCTCGTGGACCGGGTGCATCAGGACGGCCGTGTCGCCGTCGCGTTCGGCCTTGTCGACCGTGGCCGCCGCGTCGTGGATGTAGGCGATGCGGGCGGGGTCGTCCTCGGGGATGTGCCACACGTGGTCCAGGAGGGCGGCGTGCAGGACCGTCGCGTCGAGGGTGCGCCAGGCGTCGGGACGGTCGGCGGGGACCGTGCGGGCCAGCAGCGCCGGGTCCGGGCGGTCGATCAGGTGGAAGGCGCCGTCGCCCGCCAGCAGGAAGGCGTTGCCCTCGGCGGCCGCGTCGGCCAGGATCTCCAGGGCCCCCGCCAGTGGGACGTCGAGGCGGCGTACGCGGAACAGACCGTCCACGGCGGTCAGGGCGTCCGCGACGCGCAGGCCGTGCAGCAGGCGGTGGATGGCGCGCACCCGCAGGGGGTAGCGGACCGTGTCGACGAGGAGGACCAGGCCGTAGTCCCAGGGGCTGGGGGAGGGGTGCTCCGCGCCTAGCCGCCGGTACGTGGCCCAGCGGTGGTGGCCGTCGGCGATCAGGGCCTGGTGCCGGGCCAGGTCGGACCGGACCCGGTCCACGTCGGCGGGGTCGGTGACCGACCACAGGCGGTGCTGGAAGCCGTCCTCCGTGGTCGTCGCGAGCAACGGGGGCTGCTGCGCGGCGCGCTCGACGATCTCGGCGGTCGCGGAGGCGGAGCCGTCGCCGCGGTAGGTGAGGAGCAGGGGTTCCAGGTTCGCGGAGGTGGCGCGCATGAGGGCGGCGCGGTCGGCGACGACGTGCGGCATGACGTCCTCGTGCGGCAGCACCACGCCCTCCGACGGCTCCGACAGGCGCAGGGCGCCGATGACGCCGCGCTGGAGCAGGCCGTCGCCGGCGCGCTGTTCGTAGACGTACAGGCCCGGCGCGGGGTCGGTGGTCAGGACGCCCTCGGACACCCAGCGGTGCAGGGTGCGGCCCGCCTGGGCGTTGCGCTCGGCGGGGGTGGCGGCCTGCGGGAGGATCAGTCGCACGATGTTGTGCGGGGCCGCGGACTGGAGGTGGTGCACGCCGTCCGGGCGCACGACGACGTCGTACGGAGGGGAGGTCACGGCGGCGAGGTCGCCGACCCGGTCGGGGTCGTAGCGCAGGCCTCGGAACGGGGTGAGTTCCAGGCCTCGGCGCACCGTTGCTTCCGAGTGACCTGCTGAGTTCATCCCGGCATCGTACGTGTGTCAGTGGCATGCGCGATGATCGGGGGAAAGCCGTCGAACGAGGAGCGATGCGTGATGAGTCAGGGCGTCAGGACGAAGCCCGAGGGCAGTGGTCGGGCCCTGAGCGAGGCGTACGACACGGCGCTGCTCGATCTGGACGGGGTGGTGTACGCGGGCGGGAACGCGATCGCGTACGCCGTCGAGTCGCTCGCCACCGCGCGTGCGGGGGGGATGCGGCTCGCGTACGTCACCAACAACGCGCTGCGGACGCCGGACGCCGTGGCCGGGCACCTCACCGAGCTGGGCATACCGACGGGGGCGTCGGACGTCATCACCTCCGCGCAGGCGGTGGCGCGGCTGATCGCCGAGCAGGTGCCGGCCGGCGCGCGTGTGCTGGTGATCGGCGGCGAGGGTCTGCGGGTGGCGCTGCGTGAGCGCGGTCTGGAGCCGGTGGAGTCGGCGGACGACGATCCGGTGGCGGTGGTGCAGGGGTTCGGCGGGCCCGATCTGCCCTGGGGCCGGTTCGCCGAGGCCTGCTACGCCATCGCGCGCGGGGTGCCGTGGTTCGCGTCCAACACCGACCTGACGATTCCGGGTGCGCGCGGGATCGCGCCGGGCAACGGCGCGGCGGTGGAGGTCGTACGGATCGCGACCGGCGCCGATCCGCAGGTGGCGGGCAAGCCGCTGCCGCCGATGCACCGGGAGACGATCCTGCGGACCGGTGCCGAGCGGCCGTTGGTGGTCGGGGACCGGCTGGACACGGACATCGAGGGCGCGTTCAACGGGGACGTCGACTCGTTGCTCGTCCTGACCGGGGTGACGGACGGCGCGCAGCTGCTGGCGGCGCCGCAGCAGCACCGGCCGACGTATGTCGACGCCGATCTGCGGGGGTTGCTCACCGGGCAGCCGGAGGTCACCGGGAACGGGAAGGGCTTCCGGTGCGGCGGCTGGACGGCGACGGCCGGGGCCGAGGAGCTCGAACTGGACGGTGACGGCGAGGCCTTGGACGGGCTGCGGGCCCTGTGCGCGGCGGCCTGGACGGCGGCCGGTGACGGTGTGTGCGAGCTGGACGGGGGGAAGTCGCTGGCCCGGCTGGGACGGTGAGCCGGCGGCATACGTCCCGGCGGTGCGGGGAGACGTACCGGTGAGCGGGTGGACGCGCGTACCACCGGCTCGTGGCCGGGTGCGAGGGTAGGCTAACCTAACCACGTGTTGGTCGACAGTCCCCCAGAACAGCGCGCGGAGACCACCCCCGCGCCCCCCAACCGCCAGGCGATACGCGTCGTCGGGCTGCTCGTCTCGGTCGTGCTCCTGGTGCTGCTCACGGTGGCGAGCATCGCGGTCGGTGCCAAGGCACTGTCGATGGGGGAGGTCTGGCACGGCCTGTTCGAGGAGTCGGGGACGTACGCCGACGCCGTGGTCGCCGACCGGCTGTCACGGACCGTGCTGGGTGTGCTCGCCGGTGCCGCGCTCGGTCTGGCCGGGGCCGTGCTGCAGGCGCTCACCCGCAATCCGCTGGCCGACCCCGGACTGCTCGGGATCAACGCGGGCGCGTCCGCCGCGGTGGTCACCGCCATCTCGTTCCTCGGCGTCACCTCGCTGACCGGCTATGTGTGGTTCGCGTTCCTCGGTGCGGCGGGGGTGGGCGCGATGGTCTGGTTCCTGGGCGGCAGCCGGGGTGCCACGCCGGTGCGCCTCGCACTCGCCGGCACCGCGATCAGCGCCGCGCTCTACGGCTATCTCCAGGCCGTGATGATCCTGGACAACGCGGCGCTGAACAGGATGCGCTTCTGGACCGTCGGTTCGCTGTCCTCCGCGACCGGTTCGACCATCACGCAGGTGCTGCCGTTCCTGCTGGTCGGCTCGGCCCTCGCGCTCGCCCTGGCACGTCCGCTGAACGCGGTGGCCATGGGAGACGACACCGCCCGGGCCCTCGGCGCCAACCTGAACCGCACCCGCGCGCTGTCGATGCTCGCTGCGACCGTGCTGTGCGGGGCCGCGACCGCCGCCTGCGGTCCGATCGTGTTCGTCGGGCTGATGGTCCCGCACATCGTGCGGTCCTTCACCGGGCCCGACCTGCGCTGGATCCTGCCGTACGCGACGGTCCTGTCGCCCGTGCTGCTGCTGGGGGCCGACATCCTCGGCCGGATGGTGGCGCGGCCCGCGGAGCTGCAGGTCGGGATCGTCACCGCGCTCATCGGCGGTCCCGTGTTCATCTTTCTCGTACGTCGGCGGAGGCTGGCCCAGCTGTGAAGACCAACCGTGCCCTCAGGACCCCCGGCGGGTTCTCGCTCCGGCTGGACGTCCGCGCCGTCACCGTCGTCGTCCTGCTGCTGGTCGCCGCGCTCACCGCGAGTGTCGTGCTGATCGGCACCGGCGACTTCCCGATCCCGCCGGCCGACGTGCTCAGGTCGCTGGCCGGCGACGGCAAGGCGGGCCAGGAGTTCATCGTCAACGAGCTGCGGCTGCCGCGGGTCCTCGTCGGGCTCCTGGTCGGCGCCTCGATGGGCCTGTCGGGAGCGCTGTTCCAGACCATCTCCCGCAATCCGCTGGGCAGTCCGGACGTGCTCGGGCTCGGCCAGGGCGCGGCGGCCGGCGCGCTGATCGTGATCGTGCTGATGTCCGGGAGCGCGGCCCAGGTCACCGTCGGCGCCCTGCTGGGCGGTCTCGCGACCGGCATCGCCATCTACCTGCTCGCCTGGAAGCGGGGCGTGCACGGCTATCGGCTGGTGCTGGTCGGTATCGGTGTGTCCGCCATCCTCACCGCGCTCAACAACTATCTGCTGACGATGTCCGACCTCACCGACGCGGCCCGCGCCGTCGTCTGGATCACCGGGTCGCTCGACGGCCGTGACTGGGACCAGGTGTGGCCGCTGCTCGGGCTGTGCGTCGTGCTGGTCCCGCTCGTCCTCGCCCACGCGCGCGCCCTGCGGATGATGGAGATGGGCGACGACGTCTCGTACGCCCTCGGGGTGCGCGTCGAGCGGGTACGGATGCTGCTCCTGGTGGCCGCCGTGCTGCTCACCGCGACCGCCACGGCGGCCGCCGGCCCGATCAGTTTCGTGGCGCTCACCGCGCCGCAGCTGGCCCGCCGCCTGACCCGCTCGCCCGGGCCGAACCTGCTGCCGTCGCTGTGCATGGGCGCCACCCTCCTGGTCACCGCCGACTGGGTCTCGCAGCGTGCCTTCGGGGCCGGCCAGCTGCCCGTGGGCGTGGTCACCGGCGTCCTCGGCGGCGTGTACCTGCTGTGGCTGCTGGTCATCGAGCGCAAGGCGGGACGGATATGAGCGTCGACAGCAGCGCCGGCACCGGGCGCGACAACCAAAGGAGCACTGTGAACCGCCTGTCCGCCGAGAACGTGACCCTCGCCTACGACCAGCGGGTGATCGCCGAGCAGTTGTCGGTGGAGATACCCGACCACTCGTTCACCGTGATCGTCGGCCCGAACGCGTGCGGCAAGTCCACGCTGCTGCGGGCACTGTCACGGATGCTCAAGCCGAACCAGGGCCGGGTACTGCTCGACGGGCAGGTCATCCAGTCCATGCCGGCGAAGAAGGTCGCCCGCACCCTGGGACTGCTGCCGCAGTCGTCGATCGCGCCCGACGGGATCACCGTGGCCGACCTGGTGGGCCGGGGCCGCTATCCGCACCAGGGGATCCTGCGGCAGTGGTCGGCCGAGGACGAGCGGGTCGTCCAGGAGTCCATGACGCAGACCGGTGTCGCCGAACTCGCCGACCGCTATGTCGACGAGCTGTCCGGCGGCCAGCGGCAGCGGGTGTGGATCGCGATGGCGCTGGCCCAGCAGACGCCGCTGCTGCTGCTCGACGAGCCGACGACCTACCTGGACATCCAGCACCAGATCGACGTACTGGATCTGTGCGCGGAGCTGCACGAGGAACAGGGCCGCACGCTGGTCGCCGTCCTGCACGACCTCAACCACGCCGCCCGGTACGCCACGCACCTCATCGCCCTGAAGGGCGGCACGGTCATCGCCGAGGGCGCCCCCAGCGACATCGTCACGGCCGAGCTGGTCGAGGAGGTCTTCGGGCTGCGCTGCCAGGTCATCGACGACCCGGAGACGGGGACGCCGCTGGTGGTGCCGGCGGCGCGCAAGGCACGTACGGACGCGAAGGCGGCGGCGGACGCGACGGCGGCCACGGAGACGAAGGCCGCCACGGACGCCAAGACGGCCGTGGCGGCGAAGGACGTGACGGCGGAGGCGAGGGCCGTCGCTACAGAAGCTTCCTGAGGCGGAGCAGGTCCCTGAGGCCGGCTTCCAGCCTCACCCGGCCCGAACCCCAGGCCTTCGCGAAGTTCAGCTCGCCGTTCACCAGGGCCACCAGGTCGTCGCCTGCCAGGGCGAGTCTGATCTCCGCCCTCTCCGGCGGCGGCCCCTGAACCGTGTCGGCGACCTGGATCCGGCCGCCGCTGAGCCGGCCGACGAAGGTCACGTCCAGGTCGGTGATGTGACAGCTCACCGAACGGTCCAGGGCCGCGGCGGCGCGGACGTCCCCTTCGGCGGACTGCATATTGTCCGAGAGCTTCTCGAGTGCGGCGCGGCACTCCTCGATCGTGGCCATCGCGGTCGACCGTACCCCAGGGCTTCGGGGTAGCGTCTGGGCATGAGCGACTCTGTGCCCGAGGCGGAGGCCCGGGCGGAAGCGGAAGGTCCGGCGCCGGACGCACCGGGCCCGCCGTCCGTGCCCGTGGACCCGGAGTACGATCCCGCCGCGCCCGCCCCGCTGGGCGTGCCCGGCATCCCCACCGGCAACGCCGAGGTGGATGCCTTGCTGGCGCGGCTCGGTGACGCCGACCACCTCGCCACGGACGGACACCTGGAGGTGTACGAGGATGTACACCGGGGGCTGCGCGACGCGCTCACCGCGCTCGACGCCCGCCCGGGACCTCCGGCGCCCCCCTCGCCGTACAGCAGTAGGAGCTGAACCGAACGTGGCAGGAGTCGCACGTCGCCGTCTCGACGCGGAACTGGTCCGCCGCAAGCTCGCGCGCTCGCGCGAACACGCCGGCCAGCTGATCGCCGCCGGGCGGGTCAGCGTCGGGAAGACCGTCGCGACCAAGCCGGCCACGCAGGTGGAGACGGCGGCGGCGATCGTGGTCTCGGCCGACGACAGCGATCCCGACTACGTGTCGCGGGGCGGCCACAAGCTGGCCGGCGCGCTGGCGGCGTTCGGGCCGGAAGGACTGGTCGTCGAGGGCCGGCGGGCGCTGGACGCCGGCGCGTCCACCGGCGGTTTCACCGATGTGCTGCTGCGGGCGGGGGCCGCGCACGTGGTCGCCGTGGACGTCGGATACGGACAACTCGCCTGGTCTCTCCGCAGCGATGAACGCGTCACCGTCAAGGACCGTACGAACGTACGCGAGTTGACGCTCGAAGTGATCGATGGGGAGCCTGTGGATCTTGTCGTGGGGGATCTGTCCTTCATCCCGCTCGGCCTGGTACTGCCCGCCTTGGCGCGGTGCGTGAAACCGGACGCCGATCTGGTGATGATGGTCAAGCCGCAGTTCGAGGTGGGGAAGGAGCGGCTGGGCAGCGGGGGAGTCGTACGGAGTCCGCAGCTGCGCGCCGAGTCGGTGCGCGCGGTGGCGCGGCGGGCCTGGGACCTGGGGCTCGGCGTGAAGGGTGTCACCGCCAGTCCGCTGCCCGGACCGTCCGGGAATGTCGAGTACTTTCTGTGGCTGCGGTCGGGAGCACCCGAACTGGACCCGGCCGACGTCGACCGTGCAGTGGCGGAGGGGCCGCGTTGAGCCAGAACCGAGCTCGTACTGTTTTCCTGCTCGCCCACACCGGGCGGCCCGCGGCGATCCGCAGCGCGGAGCTGGTGGTGAAGGGGCTGCTGCGCGAGGGCATCGGCGTGCGCGTCCTGGAGGCGGAGGCGCGGGATCTGCCGCTGCCGGCGGAGGTGGAACTGGTCAGGGAGGCCACTGCGCAGTGTCTCGACGGGTGCGAGCTGCTGATCGTGCTGGGCGGTGACGGGACGCTGCTGCGGGGCGCGGAGTTCGCCCGTGCCTCCGGGGTGCCGATGCTCGGCGTCAACCTCGGACGCGTCGGTTTCCTCGCGGAGGCCGAGCGGGACGATCTCGACCGGGTCGTCGAGCGGGTGGCGACGAAGGCGTACGAGGTCGAGGAGCGGATGACCGTCGACGTCGTCGTGCACCGCAACGGGGACATCGTGCACACGGACTGGGCGCTGAACGAGGCGGCCGTCCAGAAGGTCTCCGCCGAGAAGCTGCTGGAGGTCGTCCTGGAGATCGACGGGCGGCCGGTGACCGGGTTCGGGTGCGACGGGATCGTGCTGTCCACGCCGACCGGGTCCACGGCGTACGCGTTCTCGGCGGGCGGGCCCGTGGTGTGGCCCGAGGTCGAGGCGTTGCTGATGGTGCCCATCAGCGCGCACGCGCTGTTCGCCAAGCCGCTGGTGACCTCGCCGGACTCGGTGCTCGCGGTGGAGGTCCTGCCGCACATCCCGCCGGGTGTGCTGTGGTGCGACGGGCGGCGGACGGTGGAGCTGCCGCCGGGGGCACGGGTCGAGGTGCGGCGGGGGGCCGTGCCGGTGCGGCTGGCCCGGCTGCATCACGCGTCGTTCACGGACCGGCTGGTGGCGAAGTTCGCGCTGCCGGTGTCCGGGTGGCGGGGGGCGCCGCACTAGCGGTCGCAGCGGGTGCTCCGGGGTGCTCCGGGGTGCCGTGGGGCTGCTGGGGAGCGTCGGCGGTCGCGGGTGGTCCGGGGCCCGGTCGCGCGCTTCCCCGCGGCCCTGGGCACGTCCACTCGCCTGGGTGACACGTGCGGTCCCCGCACATGGGTCACCTGCGCCTTCACACGACCGGGCCGGGGGGCGTCGCACTCCCCGCCCCGGACCTCGTAAGGTCTTCATCGTGCTGGAAGAGATGCGGATACGGTCGCTCGGAGTCATCGACGACGCCGTCGTCGAGCTGTCGCCGGGGTTCACCGCGGTCACGGGTGAGACGGGTGCGGGCAAGACCATGGTGGTCACCAGCCTCGGACTGCTGCTCGGCGGGCGGGCCGACGCGGCGCTCGTGCGGATCGGGGCGAAGAACGCGGTCGTGGAGGGGCGGATCAGTGTGTCCGCGGGCGACTCGGCCGTCGTGCGGGCGGAGGAGGCCGGGGCGGAGCTCGACGACGGGACGCTGCTGATCAGCCGTACCGTTTCCGCCGAGGGGCGGTCCCGCGCGCACCTGGGCGGGCGCAGCGTGCCCGTGGGGCTGCTCGCCGAGCTCGCCGACGACCTCGTGGCCGTGCACGGGCAGACCGACCAGCAGGGTCTGCTGAAACTGTCCCGGCAGCGCCAGGCGCTCGACCGGTACGCGGGGGACGCCGTCGCCGTGCCGCTGGCCAAGTACACCGGGGCCTACCGCCGGCTGCGGGCCGTGTCCGTCGAGCTGGCGGAGATCACCACCCGCGCGCGGGAGCGGGCCCAGGAAGCCGACATGCTGCGCTACGGCCTCGACGAGATCGCCGGCGTCGAGCCGCGCGCCGGGGAGGACGTGGAACTGGCGGAGGAGGCGGAGCGGCTCGGGCACGCGGAGGCCCTGTCGTCGGCCGCCACGGCCGCGCACGCGGCCCTGGCGGGCAACCCGGAGGATCCCGAGGGCATCGACGCGGCGACCCTGGTGGCGGGCGCGGCACGGGCTCTGGACGCCGTACGGTCGCACGACCCGGCGCTGGCCGCGCTCGCCGACCGGATCGGGGAGATCGGGATCCTGCTGGGCGACGTGTCCGGGGAGCTCGCCGGGTACGCCGACGACCTGGACGCCGATCCGCTGCGGCTGGCGGCCGTCGAGGAGCGGCGGGCCGCGCTGACCGCGCTGACACGGAAGTACGGCGAGGACGTCGCCTCGGTGCTGGCGTGGGCCGAGCGGGGCGCCGCGCGGCTCACCGAACTCGACGGCGACGACGAGCGGATCGGCGAGCTGACCGCCGAGCGGGACGCGCTGCGGGTCGAACTGGGCGGATTGGCGCAGGCGTTGACCGACGCGCGGACGGAGGCCGCCGAGCGGTTCGCGGCCGCCGTGACCGCCGAGCTGGCCTCGCTGGCGATGCCGCACGCGCGCGTGTCCTTCGACATCCGGCAGACCGAGGACCCGGAGGGCGTCGAGGTCGACGGGCGCGCGGTCGCGTACGGGCCGGCCGGTGTCGACGAGGTCGAGCTGCTGCTGGCCCCGCATCCGGGGGCGCCGCCGCGACCCATCGCCAAGGGGGCGTCCGGGGGTGAGCTGTCCCGCGTGATGCTGGCCGTCGAGGTGGTGTTCGCGGGGACGGACCCGGTGCCGACGTACCTCTTCGACGAGGTCGACGCCGGTGTCGGCGGCAAGGCCGCGGTGGAGATCGGGCGGCGGCTGGCCCGGCTCGCGAAGACCGCGCAGGTCGTCGTCGTGACGCACCTGCCGCAGGTGGCCGCCTTCGCCGACCGGCAGTTGCTGGTGGAGAAGACCAACGACGGTTCCGTGACCCGGTCCGGTGTGAAGGTGCTGGAGGGCGAGGACCGGATCCGGGAGCTGTCCCGGATGCTGGCCGGCCAGGAGGACTCGGAGACGGCCCGGGCGCACGCGGAGGAACTGCTGGCCACGGCCAGGGCCGATGGCCAGGGCACGTGATCAGGGCAGGTGACCAGGGCGCTCCCGGGGCCTGCGGAGGCTGATCGGTGAGCGAACGGGCTCGCAGGGCCACGTCGTTCACGCTCGCCGTCGCCGTCGCCGTCGCCGTCGCCGTCACCCGGGCCGGCACGGCCGCACTCCGCGCCGCGGTGCCCGGCGGCCGGGGCCGCTGGGAGCGGACCAACTACGCCGGGCGGACGGCCTGTTGCACGCCGGGCCCGCGTCCGTCGTCGCGGCGGCGACCGGAGCCGGGTGGGTGCGGCCGGCCGCCGGGTTCGCCGTGGCGGCCGCCGGGGCGTGCGGTGCGTACGACGATGACGTCGGCGCCGGTGCCCCCCGGCGCGGGTTCCGGGCGCATCTGGTGTCGCTGCGCGACGGCGAGGTCACCGGCGGGGCCGTGAAGCCGTTCGGGATCTCGGCGGCCGGGCTCGTCGGGGGGCGCTGCTCAGGGAACGGGCGGTCGACAAGGTGCTCGCGGGTGCGGTGATCGCCGGCGCCGCGCACTTCGTGAACCTCACGGACGTACGGCCGGGGCGGGCCGCCGCCGTGTTCGTGCTCGGTGTGCCGGGGGTGCTGCGGGACGGGCCTGCCGGGGCGTTGGCCGCCGTCGTGCTGGGGGCCGCGGCAGCCGTGCTGGCTGTGCTGGCCGATGATCTCGGTGAGCGCGCGCTGTTCGGTGACATGGGCGCGCACGCGCTGGGTGCGGTCCTGGGCGCCGCCGTGGCGGCGGGTACCGGGCGGGCCGGGCCGCTCGCGCACGCCGCCGCGCTCGTCGTCGAGGCCGCGCGCGAGGACAAGGTGAGTGAGGCGGCGCGTTCGGCGGGCGCGTGGTGAAGGAGGACGGTCCGGCCCACCCGGGCCTCGGGTTTTCGTACAGAATCCCGCATCCTCACTCGTGTGAGTGACGCCGTCCGCCGAACCGCCGGGCCGTCCGGCGGACGGGGTTCCCGGAACACCCGTACGTACTGGCATCCTTGGCGGAGAACGCAGTACGCGTAGGAAGCGCGCGGTACACCCCTCCGCCCGACACCTTCTGTACGTTTCCTCGTGACCGCCCGACGCCGAACCAGGAGCCCCGGCCACGTGACCCCCGTGAGCAGCCACTCACCGCACGGCCAGTCGCCGCTGCGCACCGTGCAGGTGCTCGGCGGAGGCAACGCCGGCAGCAGCGCGCACGTGCGCTCCCTGACCTCGGGGCTGGTGGCGCGGGGCGTGCGGGTCACCGTGTGCGCCCCCGTCGAGGCCGATCACACCTACGATTTCACCGGCGCGGGTGCCGAGCACGTGCACGTGCCGCGCAGCAGCGATCCGGCCTCCGTGGCCGTGCTGCGCCAGGCCTGCACGAACGCCGACCTGGTGCACGCGCACGGGCTGCACGCCTCCTTCCGGGCCGTGCTCGCGCTCAGCGGGCGGCGCACCCCGCTCATCGTCACCTGGCACGACCGCGCGCACGCCGAAGGAGCGCGCGCCCACTTCCTGCGCCTGCTGGAGCGACGGGTGGTGAAGGCCGCCGCCGTGGTGCTCGGCACCACCTCCGCACTCGTGGACCGGGCCCGCCGCACGGGCGCGCGGGACGCGCGGCTCGCCGCCGTCGCGCTGCCCGGCCCGCGCAGGGCCCCGGCCGCCGAGCCGGACGACCCGGACGGGCTGCGGCCCAAGGTCCGGGCCGAACTCGGTTCCACCGGGCGCCCGTTGCTGATGGCCGTCGGCTCGCTCGACCGTCGGCGGGGCTACGACACGCTGCTGGACGCCGCCCGCGCGTGGCGCCACCTCGACCCCGTGCCGCTGGTGGTGATCGCGGGAGAGGGGCCGTCGCGCGCCGAGTTGCAGCGACGGATCACGGACGAGGGGCTGCCGGTCCGGCTCATCGGCCGACGGGACGACATCACCGACCTGCTCGCCGCCGCCGACCTCGCCCTCCTGCCGAGCGGCGGGGAGTCGCGGTCCGTCCTCGCCCAGGAGGCCCTCCAGGCGCGCGTGCCGCTCGTCGCCGCCGGCTCCGGCGGCATTCCCGAACTCGTCGGCGACGCGGCCGAACTGGTCCCTCCCGGTGACTCCGAGGCGTTCGCCGACGCCGTCGTACGGCTCCTCGGTGACCCCGGACGTCAGGAGTCCCTCAGGGAGAAGGGCGTCCGGCAGGCGGCCACCTGGCCGACCGAGGACGAGACCGTCGCCCAGGTCCTCAGTGTCTACGACGAGTTGACCCAGCCGCGGCCGTTGATCTGACGGGCGCCGGGCTCCGGGGCGAGCCGGCGTGTCCGCAGGGCCGGGCTCAGCGCCAGGACCGTCGATCCGACGAGCCCCCGGGTTACGGAACGAGCCGGCGTGCCCGCAGGGCCAGGCTCAACGCCAGCACCGTCTGCGGGTCGTCGAGGTCCGTGCCGAGCAACTCCCCGATGCGGGCGAGGCGGTTGTACAGCGTCTGCCGGTTGAGGTGCAGTTCGCGAGCCGTCTCCGCCTTGCGGCCCGCGTGTGCCAGGTAGGTCTCCAGGGTGGGCAGCAGCGGTGGTCGGGAACGGCTGTCGTGGTCCCGGACC
Organism: Streptomyces sp. NPDC003011; assembly: GCF_053591515.1. NCBI lineage: Bacteria > Bacillati > Actinomycetota > Actinomycetes > Kitasatosporales > Streptomycetaceae > Streptomyces > Streptomyces sp. NPDC003011. The sequence goes on along the minus strand of NZ_JBSFTY010000012.1, from coordinate 122,568 downwards.
GGGCCGATCGCACGGTCCACGAACGCGGCCAGGTCCGGGTCGTCGCGCAGCCGCCACAACAGCAGGTCGATGTCCAGGCGGCGGGCGTCGTACCAGGGCCGGTCGGACAGGCCCCGCGCCGCCGTCGCGGTCTGCGCCGCGTGCCTGAGGCCCGCCGAGGCCGCCGCCCAGCCGCCCGCCACCCCGACCACCACCACCGGCGGCTGCGCCCCCGGCCGCCGCGTCCCGGCCCGTTCCGCCCCCGCCCGCTCCGCCCCCGCCCGCAGCGCCGCCGCGACCCGGTCCGCCACGGCCGTCCGCTCCGACTCCGCACGCAGGCCCAGGAGCAGCGGGACGCGGCCTTCGACCGGCCGTACGCCCAACAGGACCGGCACGCCCACCGACGCCAGCTCCTCCGCGACCGCGCGCGCCAGGACCGCCCAGCCTCCCCCGGCGGGGGACAGGGCGTCCCCGAGGTGCATCACCACCGGCAGCAGCGGACTGTCGCCCGGCCTGAAGCCCAGCACCCGCGCCTGCGCGGGCGCGTCCTGCGCCGCGATCCGGCCCTCGGCGAGGTCGGTCAGGAAATCCCCCCGGCCGCGCGCCGCCAGTTCCTCCTCCTGACGGGCCTGCATCAGGACCACGGCCAGGATGCCGGCGGCCCGCTCGGCGGCCATCCCGTGCACGGGCGCGAGGGGCGCGCGGACGGGCAGCAGGACGAGCCGGGCCCGCACCGACCCCGTTCCCGGCCCGCCACCCGGCACGTCCACCAGGACCGCGCCGGCCGGCGGGACGTCCTTGTGCCGGCCGCGCAGCCCCTCCCAGACCTGGAGCGGGTCCGCGCCCTCGGGGCCCGCCCCGGCGGCGTACAGGAGCTGGCCGTCCGGTGTCTCCAGGAAGACCGGGTTGCCGCTGAAGCCGGCCAGGATGCCGAGGACCTGCGGTACCCCGCCACCGCCCAGCAGCGCCTCCGTGCAGCGACGGTGCACCTCCTCCGCCCGCTGGAGGAGGGCGTAGTGGCCGTTGACGATCTCGGTGTGGATCTCCTCGGTGACCGTGACGAACGGCACCTCGCGGTGCAGTTGGACCAGCGGCAGACCGGTGGCCCGTGCCGTGTCGACGAGGGCGGCGGGCAGGCGGGTGAAGCGCGGGCCCAGTTCGACGACCAGGGCCGCGATGCCGCGCTCGGCCAGGGTGCGCACGAACGCGCGCTGGTCGGCCGGGCGCGTGCCGAGGCCGTAGCCCGTGGTCAGCAACAGCTCGCCGCCCTTGAGCAGCGAGGCGATGTGGGGGACCTCGCCCGCGTGCACCCAGCGCACGGTCCGGTGCAGGCGGTCGGCGCCGGCCAGCACCTCCGGCAGCCCGCTGCGCAGTCCGGGCAGCTCCAGCGCCCGCCGCACGGTGATCCCGGCCCCGTGCGTGCCGAATCCGCCGTCCGTACCGCCGCCCGTACCGCCGCTTCCCGTGCCGCCCGAATCGCCAGGCATACCGCCGCGCGTCTCGCTGTCCCTGCCGCCGTTCATGAGCCGGACGCTACCCGCGCGCGTCCGCCGGTGGCATCCGCGAGGGCTGATCACCGCCGTGGGCCGGGGCAGGCGCGGTCGGGTGGCGGCGGGGCATGGACATCGGTGTGGTCGCCGTGGAACGTGCCGTGGGGTCGCAGGGGCCCCCACGCCGCACTGGTACTCGCAGGGCCGCCGCTCCACCGCCTCCGCCGGCCCCGGGCGCGGTGCGCCCCGGCCGGCCCGCACCGAGCGTCCGTCTTCCCTGCGGGAGACGAGCGCTCAGCCGCCGTACGCCCCCGACGCCGTCAGCCGCAGGGCCGTGTCGATGAGAGGGACGTGGCTGAAGGCCTGGGGGAAGTTGCCGACCTGGCGTTTGAGGCGGGGGTCCCACTCCTCGGCGAGCAGACCGAGGTCGTTGCGGAGCGCCAGGAGCTTCTCGAACAGCTTGCGGGCCTCGTCCACGCGGCCGATCATCGCGAGGTCGTCGGCCATCCAGAACGAGCAGGCGAGGAAGGCGCCCTCGTCGCCGGGCAGGCCGTCGACGCCCTCGTCGCCGCCCGAGGTCGGGTAGCGCAGGATGAAGCCGTCCTCCGTGGACAGCTCGCGCTGGATCGCCTCGATGGTGCCGATCACCCGCTTGTCGTCCGGCGGCAGGAAGCCCATCTGCGGGATCAGCAGCAAGGAGGCGTCCAGCTCCTTGGAGCCGTACGACTGCGTGAAGGTGTTGCGTTCCTTGTCGTAGCCCTTCTCGCACACGTCCCGGTGGATGTCGTCGCGCAGTTCGCGCCACCTCTCCAGCGGGCCGTCCGCGTCACCGGACTCGATCAGCTTGATGGTGCGGTCGACCGCGACCCAGGCCATCACCTTCGAGTGCACGAAGTGACGGCGCGGACCGCGCACCTCCCAGATGCCCTCGTCCGGCTCGTCCCAGTGCTGCTCCAGGTAGCGGATCAGCTTGAGCTGGAGCAGGGAGGCGTAGTCGTTGCGGGCCAGGCCCGTCATGTGGGCCAGGTGCAGGGCCTCGGTGACCTCGCCGTACACGTCCAGCTGGAGCTGGTGGGCGGCGCCGTTGCCGACCCGGACCGGGCCGGAGCTCTCGTATCCCGGCAGCCAGTCCAGCTCGGCCTCGCCGAGCTCGCGCTCGCCGGCGATGCCGTACATGATCTGGAGGTTCTCCGGGTCGCCGGCGACGGCCCGCAGCAGCCACTCGCGCCAGGCGCGGGCCTCCTCGCGGTAGCCGGTGCGCAGCAGCGAGGAGAGGGTGATGGCCGCGTCCCGCAGCCAGGTGTAGCGGTAGTCCCAGTTGCGGACGCCGCCGATCTCCTCCGGCAGGGAGGTCGTGGGGGCGGCGACGATGCCGCCCGTCGGGGCGTACGTCAGCGCCTTCAGCGTGATCAGCGAGCGGATCACGGCCTCGCGGTAGGGGCCGTGGTACGTACAGTGCTCGACCCAGTCCCGCCAGAAGTCCTCGGTGGCCTCCAGCGACTGCTCCGGCTCCGGCAGCGGCGGCGGCTGCTTGTGCGAGGGCTCCCAGGAGATGGTGAACGCGATCCGCTCACCCGGGGCGACCGTGAAGTCCGAGTACGTCGTCAGCGACTTGCCGTAGGTCTCGGCGGATGTGTCGAACCACACGGAGTCCGGGCCCGCGACGGCCACCGTGCGGCCCTCGTGCCGGTGGACCCACGGGACGACCCGGCCGTACGAGAAACGCATCCGCAGCGCGGAGCGCATCGGGACCCGGCCCGAGACGCCCTCCACGATCCGGATCAGCTGCGGGGCACCGTCACGCGGCGGCATGAAGTCGGTCACGCGGACCGTGCCACGGGGGGTGTCCCACTCGGATTCCAGGATCAGGGAATCGCCGCGGTAGCTGCGCCGGGCCGCGGTGGGCGGTTCGGCGTCGGCCGCGTGGGCGGGGCCCAGGCGCCAGAAGCCGTGTTCCTCGGTACCCAGCAGACCGGCGAAGATGGCATGCGAGTCGAAGCGGGGCAGGCACAGCCAGTCCACCGTGCCGTCCCGGCAGACCAGGGCAGCGGTCTGCATGTCTCCGATGAGTGCGTAGTCTTCGATGCGCCCGGCCACGTGCAACTCCAGTCGAACGGCCACGTCACCCCACAAGGGGGCTGTCGCTAGTGCGGTCAATGGGGGTGGGTTGTCATACGTCTCGTTGAGCGGTGAATCAAAACAGTCGTGCCGCTGTGAGGCAAAACGACAACTGTTGCTCAACGATCTGACGAGCTCTCGTTGTTCCGGTGCTTACGGGCGGGGGTGGTGCCGTGTTGCCGGCCGGGCTCGGCAGCGAGTGTCCGAGCAGGATACGACGCACGTAGATGATCTGCGTGCCGCTCCCGGGAACACGACTGGACCGAACGGGTGAGCAAACGGTGGGATACGCGTGGGTCGGTACGGGTCTGTGCCGACCTGTGTACGGAGCGTGCCCGGGAGCCGTCCCGCCCGGTCGCTGATACCCTGGTAGCCCGTGGACCGGTGGGCACGAAACCCCCGAACCGCAGCGACGGCACCCCCGGACTCTCCCGGGTCGGCAGCCGCACCGCACCTCCAGACCGCGACCACGGGAGCCCCCTCTTGGCCATGCCGCCCGCTGCTTTCCGAAACAGCACAGCCACGACGACCAAGCACATCTTCGTCACCGGGGGTGTCGCCTCCTCGCTCGGCAAGGGCCTGACCGCCTCCAGCCTCGGCATGCTGCTCAAGGCCCGGGGTCTGCGCGTCGTGATGCAGAAGCTCGACCCGTATCTCAACGTCGACCCCGGCACGATGAACCCCTTCCAGCACGGTGAGGTGTTCGTCACCAACGACGGCGCCGAGACCGACCTGGACATCGGCCACTACGAGCGCTTCCTCGACCGCGACCTGGACGGCTCCGCCAACGTCACCACGGGCCAGATCTACTCGACGGTGATCGCCAAGGAGCGGCGCGGCGAGTACCTGGGCGACACGGTCCAGGTCATCCCGCACATCACCAACGAGATCAAGCACCGCATCCGCCGCATGGCGACGGACGAGGTCGACGTCGTGATCACCGAGGTCGGCGGCACGGTCGGCGACATCGAGTCGCTGCCGTTCCTGGAGACCGTGCGCCAGGTCCGGCACGAGGTCGGCCGGGACAACGTGTTTGTGGTGCACATCTCGCTCCTGCCGTACATCGGCCCCTCGGGTGAGCTGAAGACGAAGCCGACCCAGCACTCGGTCGCGGCCCTCAGGAACATCGGTATCCAGCCGGACGCGATCGTGCTCCGCTGCGACCGCGAGGTGCCGACCGCGATCAAGCGCAAGATCTCGCTGATGTGCGACGTCGACGAGGCCGCCGTGGTCGCCTGCCCCGACGCCCGCTCGATCTACGACATCCCCAAGACCGTGCACGGCGAGGGCCTGGACGCCTATGTGGTCCGCAAGCTGGACCTCGCGTTCCGCGACGTGGACTGGACGACCTGGGACGACCTGCTCGACCGGGTCCACAACCCCGACCACGAGATCACCCTCGCCCTGGTCGGCAAGTACATCGACCTGCCCGACGCCTACCTCTCGGTCACCGAGGCGCTGCGCGCCGGCGGCTTCGCCAACAAGGCCCGCGTGAAGATCAAGTGGGTGACCTCGGACGACTGCAAGACCCAGGCCGGAGCCGCCCAGCAGCTCGGTGACGTCGACGGCATCTGCATCCCCGGCGGCTTCGGCGACCGCGGTGTGCTCGGCAAGGTCGGCGCCATCCGCTACGCCCGCGAGAACCGGATCCCGCTGCTGGGCCTGTGCCTGGGCCTGCAGTGCATCGTGATCGAGGCCGCGCGGAACCTGGCCGACATCCCCGACGCCAACTCCACCGAGTTCGACGCGGCCACCGGCCACCCGGTCATCTCGACCATGGCCGAGCAGCTCGACATCGTGGCCGGCGAGGGCGACATGGGCGGCACCATGCGCCTGGGCATGTACCCGGCCAAGCTCGCCGAGGGCTCCATCGTGCGCGAGGTGTACGACGGCAAGGAGTACGTCGAGGAGCGGCACCGGCACCGCTACGAGGTGAACAACGCCTACCGCGCGGAGCTGGAGAAGAAGGCGGGCATCCTGTTCTCCGGCACCTCGCCGGACGGCAAGCTCGTCGAGTACGTCGAGTACCCGCGCGAGGTCCACCCCTACCTGGTCGCCACCCAGGCGCACCCGGAGCTGCGTTCGCGCCCGACGCGTCCGCACCCGCTGTTCGCGGGCCTGGTGAAGGCGGCGGTCGAGCGGGCGGTCGAGGCGCGGGAGCATTCGAAGTAACACACCAGTTGTACGGTGGCCGGGGTGCGTACCTTCAAAAGGTGGGCACCCCGGTTGTTTTTCGCACATGACTTCTGTACGTCTGGAAGGACAGGGCATGACGATCAAGGACACCCCCGAGGCGTGGGAGATCCGGGCGACGGAGACCCCTTTCGCGGGCAACAAGACCTCCGTCCGCACGGACGAGGTGGTCATGCCCGACGGCTCGGTGGTGCGACGCGACTACCAGGTCCACCCCGGCTCGGTGGCGGTCCTCGCCCTCGACGACGAGGACCGCGTGCTGCTCATCAAGCAGTACCGCCACCCGGTGCGGCAGAAGCTGTGGGAGATCCCGGCCGGTCTGCTCGACGTGCCCGGCGAGAACCCGCTGCACGCCGCCCAGCGCGAGCTGTACGAGGAGGCGCACGTCAAGGCCGAGGACTGGCGGGTCCTCACCGACGTCTACACCACCGCCGGCGGCTGTGACGAGGCGGTGCGGATCTTCCTGGCCCGTGACCTGTCCGAGGCCGAGGGGGAGCGCTTCGAGGTGGCGGAAGAGGAGGCCGACATGGAGCACGCGCGCGTGCCGGTCGACGAGCTCGTTGGGGCCGTGCTCGCGGGCGACCTGCACAACAACTGCCTCGTCGTCGGCGTGCTGTCGCTGGTCGCCGCTCGGGGCGGCGACGGGCTCGACGCGCTGCGCCCGGCCGAGGCGCCCTGGCCGGCCCGTCCCTTCAAGTCCTGAACCCAGACCCCGCACGACCGCACCCCGCACCGCCCCCCGGCACCGCCGCCCCCCGGCCCCCCCGGCACCGCCACCCCCCTCGCACCTCCGGTGTGACGATCCGTTGATCCGATCGGGGGACGTGTCCGCCGCGCTCCGCCCGGAACGTAGCAGAGCGTGAACTAGGCTCTGGAAACGCCCGAACCGGAGTCCCGGCGGGCTTGCGCGTGCGGTGGGACGGGAGTGTGGCCCGTGACGGACCAGGCGGTGGACGCAGGCGGCGTACAGCTGTCGGCACAGGCTTCTGCGGAAGGCCAATTCCTCGGCCGCACACGGGAATTGAAGGAACTGCGCGCCGACATCGAACGGGCCGGGCTGGACACCCTCTCCGGCCGCAAGGCTCCCCGCGCGCGGGTGCTCCTCATCGCGGGCAGGCCCGGTTCGGGGCGCACCGCCCTCGCCGGGGAACTCGTCCGGCAGGTTGCTGACCGTTACCGGGACGGAGTGCTGCGGGCCCGGCTCGGCGAGCCGGACGGCACCCCCGTCCCCGTCGACCGCGCAGCCCGCGACCTGCTCGCCGCCCTCGATGTGCAGGCCCCCGCCGGCGCCGCCGAGGACGACCTCACGGCGGCCCTCCGCGACGCCCTCGCCGACCGCCGGGCACTGCTCCTGCTGGATGACGCGGCCACCGCCGAACAGGTCGACGCCCTGCTGCCGGACACCCCCCAATGCCTGGTCGTCGCGGTCTCCGGGGGTCCGCTGACCGGGATCGCGGACGTCCGCCCCTGCACCCTGGGCGGCCTCGACACCAAGTCGGCGGTGGAGCTGCTGTCCCGGCACACCGGGGCGGTCCGCATCACCGTCGACCCCCGGGCCGCCGAGGGCCTGGCCGAGGCGTGCCAGGGCCAGCCCGCCGCGCTGATGCTGGCCGGCGGCTGGCTCGCCGCCCGTCCCAAGGCGGCCGTCTCCGACCTCGCCAAGCAACTGCACGCCGAGAGCGACGAGGGCGGCCCGCTCAGCCGGATCTTCCGGCTCGTCCACGCCTCCCTGCCGGGTTCCGCCGCCCGGATGCTGCGGCTGCTCGCGCTCGCCCCGGCCGGCCTGGTCGACCCGCACACCGCGTCCGCGCTCGCGGGCTGCTCGGTGAGTGACGCCCGCGCCACCCTGGACGACTTCGTCGCCCTCGGCCTGCTGCACGCGGCGGACTCCCCGCTGCCGCAGTACGAGGTCCCCGGCTGTCTGCACCCCCTGCTGAAGGCGCTCGCCGAGACCCAGGACCGTCCCGCCGAGCTCCAGCTGGCCCGCGCCCGCATGCTGGAGCGGACCGTACGGCTGCTGCAGTCCTGCCGGGCCATCACCGAGACCGACAACCCCGACGCCCGCGAGAAGCTCCAGGGCATGCCCCGCGCCCTGCGCTTCCCCAGCCCCCGGGCGGCCGCCGACTGGCTGACGCTGCGCAGGCCCGCCCTGCTCGCCGCGGCCCGCCACGCGGTCGGCGACGGGGAGCTGGACACCCTCGCCCGGCGTCTGATGTCCCAGCTCGTGCGGGCCATGGTCGCCCACTTCGGCACCCGGGCCGCCGCGCCCGACCTGTACGGCATCCACGGCCTCGTCCTCGACGTGGCCGAGCGCCGCCACCTGCCCCGGGAGCGGGCCGCCGCCCTGCTGAACCTGGCCGACCTGGACGCCCGGACCGGCCGCACGACCGAGGCGCTGGCGCGCTATCGGGCGGCACTGGACGCGGGACGGGAGGCGGACGACCCGTATGCGACCGGCCGCGCGATGGAATCCGTAGGCGGCGCCCACCTGGAGCTCGGGGACTACGACCGGGCCGCCGACTGGTTCGGCCGGGCGCTCGCCCAGCGGCTGGCCCGGGACGAGCGGGCGGACGCCGCCCGGCTGTACGGCCGTATCGCCGCCGCGCACACGTTCGCGGGCCGGTACGGCGAGGCGCAGCGCAACTGGCGGGCCGCGGTCGCCGGGCACCGCAAGAACGGTGATCTGGCCGCCCACGCGCGGGCGTTGAGCGAACTGGCACGCGTCCAGGAGTACGCCGGGCGGCCCGAGGAGTCCCTGCGCACCTGCCTGGAGGCGGTGGAGTGGGCGCGCCGCGCCGAGGACGTCCGCCTCCAGGCCGCGCTCCATCTGCGGCTCGCCGACACGCTGGATCACCTCGGCGACCCGACGGCCGCCGCGCTGCACCGGGGCACCGCCGAGCGGCTGCTGGAGGAGGAGCAGGCGGAGCCCGAAACGAAGGCCGAGCCGGAGCCCGAGCAGCCCCATCACGTGGAACACGGTGCTAACGCCTGCGAAATCCGTAGTACATCCGCTGAAGATTGATGCAAAGAAAGGCTAGACAGCGGGAACACCTTCATTAGACTGGCTCTGCCGCACCTTCTCCTGCGGTGTCTCCCGGTGTGCCCCCGCATGCCTGGGTATGTCTCGTAATGCCCCCACATTCTCTGAGCCAAGGACCGTGATCGACGTGAAGGTCGGCATCCCCCGCGAGGTCAAGAACAACGAGTTCCGGGTGGCCATCACCCCCGCCGGTGTGCACGAGCTGGTACGCCACGGCCACCAGGTCGTCGTCGAGCACGGTGCCGGCGTCGGCTCATCGATCACGGACGACGAGTACGTCGCCGCCGGCGCGCGGATCCTCCCGACCGCCGACGAGGTGTGGGCCACCGCGGACCTGCTCCTCAAGGTCAAGGAGCCCATCGCCGAGGAGTACCACCGGCTGCGCAAGGACCAGACGCTCTTCACCTACCTGCACCTGGCCGCCTCCAAGGAGTGCACGGACGCCCTCGTCGAGTCCGGTACCACCGCGATCGCCTACGAGACGGTCGAGCTGCCCGGCCGCGCGCTCCCGCTGCTCGCCCCCATGTCCGAGGTCGCGGGCCGGCTCGCGCCCCAGGTCGGCGCCTACCACCTGATGCGCGCCAACGGCGGCCGCGGTGTGCTGCCCGGGGGTGTCCCGGGGGTGCTGGCCGCCAAGGCCGTCGTCATCGGCGGTGGCGTCTCCGGCTGGAACGCCGCGCAGATCGCCATCGGCATGGGCTTCCACGTGACCCTGCTCGACAAGGACATCAACAAGCTCAAGGAGGCCGACAAGATCTTCGGTACGAAGATCCAGACCGTCGTCTCCAACGCCTTCGAACTGGAGAAGGCCTGCCTGGAGGCCGACCTGGTGATCGGTGCCGTGCTCATCCCGGGCGCCAAGGCGCCGAAGCTCGTCACCAACGAGCTCGTGTCGCGCATGAAGCCGGGGAGTGTCCTTGTCGACATCGCGATCGACCAGGGCGGCTGCTTCGAGGACTCCCGCCCCACCACCCACGCCGAGCCGACCTTCCCGGTGCACAACTCGGTCTTCTACTGCGTGGCCAACATGCCCGGCGCGGTGCCCAACACCTCCACCTACGCGCTCACCAACGCCACGCTGCCCTACATCGTCGAACTCGCCGACCGGGGCTGGGTGGAGGCGCTGCGCCGCGACCCGGCGCTCGCCAAGGGCCTCAACGCCCATGACGGCAAGGTGGTTTACCGCGAGGTCGCCGAGGCGCACGGCCTGGAGCACCTGGAGCTGGAGACGCTGCTCGGCTGACCGACGACGTTAAGTCTCCTTTTGGTAAAGGTCGATACGTCAACAGAGGTCGTCAACCACACCCACCCGGCCGGACCTTGCCCGACAAGGTCCGGCCCGGTGTGTGTATGGTCACTTTGCGCCTCTAGGTCAACTCGCCTCGAACGTAACCCTTGAACCGATTCGTACACCGGTGAAACCCACCGTGCGACGGCCGTACGCCCTTGACAGAGGGATGTTTCATTGCCGACACATCCTGCCGGGTACGGCGGATTGTGTTGCTGCGGACGCCCGACACGCCATAGAGTCGCCAACCGTCGGCATGGTGCCACGCTGACCTGTCTAGAAGTTTCCTGGTCACCAAGGAGGTAAGACGACTTGTGAATGAGTCGACATTTTCTCCCGGGGGTGGTCAACCAGGAATGCCTGCACGGGCCCAGGGCCCCGCGGGGTTCGAGGCTGTCGGCTCCGTCGCGGTGCGCACCTTCGCAGCCCACCAGAGTCCGCAGGCGACTCGGACACACCAGAGCATGGATGGCCATCACGTGAACGCCATGGCCGGCGACGGGAGTGGCGCGCCCCACAACCACTTCGCCGACTACGACGAACTGCCCGACGGGCACTTCTACGACCCCGACGCCGAGTACGAGCCCGATCCCGAGTACGCGGCCACGCTCGCGCCCGACGCTGCCCGCCAGCGCCGCGAGCGCATCGGCCCGACCGGGCGCCCGCTGCCGTACTTCCCGATCCCGGGACCGCTGACCAGTCACGGTCCCGCGACGATCATCGCGATGTGCAACCAGAAGGGCGGCGTCGGCAAGACGACGTCGACCATCAACCTGGGTGCCGCCCTCGCGGAGTACGGCCGTCGTGTGCTGCTCGTGGACTTCGACCCGCAGGGCGCGCTGTCGGTCGGTCTCGGTGTCAACCCGATGGAGCTCGACCTCACCGTCTACAACCTGCTCATGGAGCGGGGCATGGCGGCCGACGAGGTCCTCCTGAAGACGGCGGTCCCCAACATGGACCTGCTGCCCAGCAACATCGACCTGTCCGCCGCCGAGGTCCAGCTGGTCTCCGAGGTCGCGCGCGAGTCGACGCTGCAACGCGCCCTGAAGCCGCTCATGGCCGACTACGACTACATCGTGATCGACTGTCAGCCCTCGCTCGGCCTGCTCACGGTCAACGCCCTGACGGCCGCGCACAAGGTGATAGTGCCTCTGGAGTGCGAGTTCTTCGCCCTTCGAGGTGTCGCGCTGCTGACGGAGACCATCGAGAAGGTCCAGGAGCGGCTCAACCCCGAGCTGGAGCTCGACGGGATCCTGGCCACGATGTACGACTCGCGCACCGTGCACAGCCGTGAGGTGCTCGCGCGGGTCGTGGAGGCGTTCGACGACCACGTCTACCACACGGTCATCGGGCGCACGGTCCGCTTCCCGGAGACCACGGTCGCCGGTGAGCCGATCACCACGTACGCCTCCAACTCCGTCGGCGCCGCCGCCTACCGCCAGCTCGCCAGGGAGGTGCTCGCCCGGTGTCACGCCGAGTGAGTCTGCCGGGGGCCGACGAACTGTTCCGTACGACAGGGGGAATGGCGCTCCAGCCGTCCACTCCCCGGCGCCCGGCCAACGGCGAGGCCCGGGTGCCGGCTCCGGCGGGGGAGAGCGACCAGGCCGCGGCCGGGTCGCCCTCGTCCGCGGCGGAGGACGCACCGCAGTCGGTGCCCGCACAGGGCGGCGACGGCGACGGCGCGGAGCACGTGGCGGCCGGCGCCGAAGCGGCTGACGGCGAGTCCCGCAGCCGGGGCGCGGAGCGCTCCACGCGGCGCCAGGGGGCGCAGGAAGGTTCTGCCGCGGGTGCGGGAGGCCCGGCCGGCGCCGCGTCCCGCAAGCGCGGCCGGGCGGCCGCACGGCGGCCCAGCGGGCGGGAACGGCACGACGAGAAGATCACGGTGTACGTGTCCGCCGAGGAACTCATGGATCTGGAACACGCGCGCCTGGTGCTGCGGGGCGAGCACGGGCTGGCCGTGGACCGCGGACGGATCGTGCGGGAAGCGGTCGCCGTCGTGCTGGCCGATCTGGAGTCCCGCGGGGACGCGAGCATCCTCGTACGACGGCTGCGCGGGCGGTAACGGTAGCCTGCGGGGGCCATGACCTCGAAGGACGCTCCTCCCGGCACCGGCGCACCGGCCGGCCGTCGGCGTGCGCTGGGACGAGGGCCGACGGCGGAGTCGGCCGCGGCCGGGCCGCCACTGGTTCCGGCCGGGCCGCCGCCGGTGCCGGAACCTCCCGCTCCGGTGCAGCGGCCTCCGGCCGGGGAGTCCGCGGCTGCCGCGGAGGCGGCGGAACCCGCCGACGGCGTCTTCACGGTCCGCCTGTCCAACTTCGAGGGTCCCTTCGATCTGCTCCTCCAGCTGATCTCCCGGCACAAGCTGGACGTCACCGAGGTCGCGCTGTCCAAGGTGACCGACGAGTTCATGGCGCACATCAGGGCGATGGGGCCCGACTGGGACCTGGACCAGACGACGGAGTTCCTCGTCGTGGCCGCGACCCTGCTCGACCTGAAGGCCGCGCGGCTGCTGCCCGCCGCCGAGGTGGAGGACGAGGCCGACCTGGCCCTGCTGGAGGCCCGGGACCTGCTGTTCGCGCGGCTCCTCCAGTACCGCGCCTACAAGCAGATCGCCGACATCTTCAGCGGCCGCCTCGACGAGGAGGGCCGCCGCCACCCCCGTACCGTCGGACTCGAACCCCACCACGCCCGGCTGCTGCCCGAGGTGGTCATCAGGATCGGCGCGGAAGGGTTCGCGAAGCTCGCCGTCAAGGCGATGCAGCCCAGGCCCAGGCCGCAGGTGTACGTCGACCACATCCACGCGCCGCTGGTGAGCGTGCAGGAGCAGGCCGGGATCGTGGTCGCGCGGCTGAAGGAACTGGGGGAGGCCAGTTTCCGGACGCTGGTGGCGGACGCCGACGACACGCTGACCGTCGTGGCGCGCTTCCTGGCCCTGCTGGAGCTCTACCGGGAGAAGGCCGTGGCCCTCGACCAGGAGACCGCCCTCGGTGACCTGCTGGTGCGCTGGACCGGCGGCGACGGGGACGCGGCGCCGAGAGTCACGGACGAGTTCGACCGGCCGCCCGCCGAGCCCGAGGAGGAGAAGAAGGCATGAGCGAGGAGACGACCGACGTCCCGGCGGGCCCGCGTACGGTGGCCGGCCTCGACCTCAAGCCGGCCCTGGAGGCCGTCCTCATGGTCGTGGACGAGCCCGCGACCGAGGAGCACCTGGCGAAGATACTCCAGCGGTCCAGGCGGCAGATCGGGGACGCGCTGCGGGAGCTGGCCGACGAGTACACCGTGCAGGGGCGCGGCTTCGAGCTGCGGCTGATCGCGGGCGGCTGGCGTTTCTACAGCCGGCCCGAGTTCGCGGCGGCCGTCGAGGGTTTCGTCCTGGACGGCCAGCAGGCCCGGCTCACCCAGGCCGCGCTGGAGACCCTCGCGGTGGTCGCCTACCGCCAGCCGGTGAGCCGCAGCCGGGTCTCCGCGGTCCGCGGAGTCAACTGCGACGGCGTGATGCGCACCCTCCTCCAGCGCGGTCTGGTCGAGGAGGCGGGCACGGAACCCGAAACAGGTGCGATCCTGTACGTGACGACGAACTACTTTCTGGAGCGGATGGGCCTGCGCGGTCTGGACGAGCTCCCGGAGCTCGCGCCCTTCCTCCCGGAGGCGGAGGCGATCGAGGCCGAGACCCAGGAAGGCGTCCCGTCGTTCGATCCGGACGCCCCGGACCCGGACGACGGTCCCAAGACGGACATGCCGATTAGGACGACGACGGAACTTTGATGCGAAGCAGCGGCAGCGGTAGTGGCAAGAGCGGCGGGCGCGGTAACCACCGCGGCGCCGGAAACAACAGGGACCAGAAGCAGGGCCCGGGCAAGGGTCAGGGCCAGGCCAAGAGCCAGGGCCAGGGCAAGGGTCAGGGCCGTCCCAGCAAGCCCCGCCCCGAGGAGCGCCGCTACGACGTGGGCCCCAGCGCGTCCCACGAGGGCCCGAAGGCGGGGCGCGGCGGCGCGGCCCGCGGCGGCGCCAAGGGCGGGCCGAAGAAGCCCCAGCAGCGCGGGCGGACGGCTCCGGCGACCTCGCGTGAGTACGAGACGCGGGCCGAGGAGCGCAACCGCGAGCGGTACGCGGACAAGAAGGACGTCAAGCTGCCCAAGACCTTCCCGGGCGCCGAGCAGGAGGGCGAGCGGCTGCAGAAGGTCCTCGCGCGCGCGGGCTACGGCTCCCGGCGCGCCTGCGAGGAGCTGATCGAGCAGGCGCGGGTCGAGGTCAACGGCGAGATCGTCATGGAGCAGGGCAAGCGGGTCGACCCGGAGAAGGACGAGGTCAAGGTCGACGGCCTGACGGTCGCGACCCAGTCGTACCAGTTCTTCGCGCTGAACAAGCCCGCCGGTGTCGTCTCCACGATGGAGGACACCGAGGGCCGGCAGTGCCTCGGCGACTACGTCACCAACCGTGAGACCAGGCTCTTCCACGTCGGGCGGCTCGACACCGAGACCGAGGGCATCATCCTGCTCACCAACCACGGCGAGCTGGCGCACCGGCTGACCCACCCCAGGTACGGCGTGAAGAAGGTCTACCTCGCGCACATCGTCGGCCCGATCCCGCGCGACCTGGGCAAGCAGCTCAAGAACGGCATCCAGCTGGAGGACGGGTACGCGAAGGCGGACCACTTCCGGGTCGTCGAGCAGACCGGCAAGAACTACCTGGTCGAGGTGACCCTCCACGAGGGCCGCAAGCACATCGTGCGCCGCATGCTCGCCGAGGCGGGCTTCCCGGTCGACAAGCTGGTCCGGGTCTCCTTCGGGCCGATCACCCTGGGCGACCAGAAGTCGGGCTGGCTGCGGCGGCTGTCGAACACGGAGGTCGGGATGCTGATGAAGGAAGTCGACCTGTAGGCGTATGCCCGGCCCGGGATCAGGGCAGGGCTGAGCAGGCCGCGTCGTACCGCGCGGGTACGGCCGGCTCCCGGCGGCCGTCGCTGCGACCGTCCCGGGAAGGACGCCCCGCATGACCACGATCCTCACCAAGCGCGCCGCCACGGGAGCGCTCGTCGGGCTCGCCCTCGGGGACGCGCTCGGATTTCCGACCGAGTTCGACGACGTGCCCTCGATCCTCGCCACCTGCGGGCCATGGCGCCGGATGGAGCTGCCGACGCCCGCGATCGTCACCGACGACACGCAGATGACGCTGGCGCTGGGACGGGGAATGCGGACGGCCATGGACCGGGGAGTGCTCGGGCCCGTGGGCATGGCGCAGGCGGTGCGCCTGGAGTTCATCGCGTGGAATCGCTCACCGGAGAACAACCGGGCTCCCGGCACCACCTGTCTCACCGCGTGCGGTCTGCTGGAGCGCGCCGGCCTGCCCTGGCAGGACGCCAGCCAGCTCGGCTCCAAGGGCTGCGGCGCCACCATGCGCGTCGCGCCTGTCGGGCTCGTTCCCGGGCTGAGCGACGAACAGCGCGCCGGCGCCGCCCAGTTGCAGGCCGCGCTCACCCACGGGCATCCGACCGCCCTCGCCGCGTCCGACCTCACCGCGCACGCCGTACGGCTGCTCGCGCTCGGAGCCGAGCCCGCCGAACTCGTCGGGCTGCTGCGGTCGTACGCCCACGAGAACCGCGCCCACTACCACGAGCGCTGGCTCGGCGATCTGTGGACGCGGAGCCAGGACCCCACGCCCGAGCACTTCATGGCGCGGGGGTGGGACGAGTGCCTGGAGGTGCTGGACCGGCTCCGGGACGCGCTGCGGGCTCCGTCGCCGGAGACCGACCCGTGTCTGGCCACCGGTGCGGGCTGGATCGCCGAAGAGGCCCTGGCGACCGGGCTGTTGTGCTTCCTGCTGTTCGCTGACGAGCCGGTGACGGCCCTGCGGCGGGCCGCCTGCACCTCCGGCGACTCCGACTCGATCGCCTGCCTGGCGGGGGCCTTCGCGGGCGCCCACCTGGGCGCGGAGGTGTGGCCGGCGCAGTGGGCCGACCGGATCGAGTACCAGAGTGAACTGGCGACGCTCGGAGCGCTCTGGGACGCCTGACGGGCCTGCCCGGCCGTGCGGATCAGGCCCGGTGGATCAGGCCCGGTGGATCAGGCCCGGCGGATCAGGCCCGGAGGATCACGCCAGGCGGATCGAGTCCCCCTGGACCGTGATCGCCTTCTCGGGCAGCGGCTTCGTCGCCGGCGGGGTGGCCACCGAACCGTCCGCGATGCTGAACTTGCTGCCGTGGCAGGTGCAGTTGATGGTGCCGTCCGAGACACTGGCGACCGGACACTGAGCGTGCGTGCAGATGTTCGAGAAGGCCTTGAACTCGCCCTCCTTCGGCTGGGTGACGACGACCTTCTCGTCCTTGAAGATCGTGCCGCCGCCGACCGGGATGTCGGCCGTCCTCGCCAGCTCCTGGCCGGGTGAGGCGTCCGAGGCCGAGGAGCCGCCGTCGTCGCCGTACTCGCCGCAACCGGCGGTCAGTGCCGCCGCGCCCGCCGCGCTCGCCGCGAGGAGGATGGTGCGTCGCGTCGGGCTGTCAGTCATGTCGTCACTCCGAAGGTGCGGAAGAACCAGAGGGCAGAGGTCAGCCAGATGACCGTGAGAACGACGAGGACCAGCCCGCCGGCGAAGGGCAGCAGCCAGCCGGGAAGTCGCTCCCAGCGGAGCAGCAGCATCTTGGCACTGAAGGCACCGAAGAAGAAACAACCCAGGAGAGAGTGCCACAAAACGCGCGGTTCGTACGTCTGGTAGCCCAGCGCGTACAGACAGTGCACCGCGACCGGCACGGACACCAGGAACGCCGCACGGCCCGACCAGCGGTGCAGCGCCGGTGACCAGCGCGGGCCCGGCAGCCTGCCGTAGACCATCGCCGCCGAGGCCGGCTGGACCAGCGCGAAGAAGAAGGCGGCGGTCGCCAGCCACGACTTCACCGCCCCCGTGCCGCTGAAGCCGGCGAGGTTGAAGGCGGTCCCGGCCGGGTCGTGGACCTTGCCGTACACGCCCAGGACGACCGCGACCGCGCCGGCCACCAGCGCCGGGACCAGGTAGCGGGCGGGGTGCGGGCGGCGGGGGCCCGGCTGGGGGGCGGGGAAGCCCTGGGTGGCGGCGTTCGGGTCGACGGTCATGGCCGGCTCCTGGGGCTGCGGGCGGTCAGGGGGTCACGGGGCGTGCCGTGAGCTCGTGTCCGTCGACCGTCACAGCGCCGGTCGCGGGGTCGATCCGGGGCGCGGGGGCGGGCTTCGCGTCGCGGGTGAGGATGCCGACCTGCGTACCGTCCCTCAGCACGATCCAGCCGCCGTCGATCTTCGCCTCGCGCACCGTGGCGGTCGCCCGGTACAGCCCCGACGGCTTCTTCGTCTTGCCGGCGGTGAAGGCGTGGCGCCCGCCGTCGATGTCGACCGTGCCGCGGATCCGCTTGCCCTCCTTGAGCGTGCCGGTCAGCCTCGCGCCGTGCTTGCCGGTGAGCCTCATCGTCCCGTCGTCCGCGACGTCGCCCTTCAGCCAGGACTCCTTGGCGCGGCCGTCGCAGAAGTACGCGACCGCCCTGCCGTCGCGCAGGGTCACGGCGACGGCGGCCGAGTCGTCGTCGGTACGGCCCGCGTAGTCCGCGTCCGGAACGGGAGCCGGGGCCGGGGTCGCGGTCGGTGACGGGGTGGGTCTCGTGGGCGTCGGTGACACCGCGGCCGTGGGCGAATCCCCGACGGGCTGCGCGGACGACGAGGCCTTCGTTCCCGTCGTCGAGTTGAGCACCAGCAGGAACAGGCCGAACAGCAGTCCCGCGAGCAGCGTGACCAGGGGTCCGGAGCGCTTCATGACGGGCCTCCCCCGAGGCGGACTTCCTGGTGCCTCATCAGAGCGGACCCGCGGCCCGGCGTCCAGGGGCGCGCGGGAGCGTTCTCGCCCGGCGGCCGTCTCAGCGGGCGGGCGTCGCGCACCCGCCCGAGGACGGCTGACTAGGCTGGACCTGCACAGAGCCGATCCGCACATCAGCAAGGAGCATCGCCGTGGCGGTACGAGCGGTCCGGGGCGCCGTCCAACTCGACAAGGACGAGGCCGGCCACATGGACGAGCAGGTCGGAGCCCTGCTCACCGCCCTCATGGAGCGCAACGGCCTGACCGCCGACGACCTGATCAGCATCTGGTTCACGGCCACGCCCGACCTGCACAGCGACTTCCCGGCCGCCGCCGCCCGCAAGCTCGGCGCCGGCTTCGCCGACGTACCGCTGATCTGCGCCCAGGAACTCGACATCGAGGGCGCGATGCCCCGCGTGGTCCGGGTTCTCGCGCACATCGAGTCCGACCGGCCCCGCGCCGAGATCGCGCACGTCTACCTCGGTGCCGCGGCCGCCCTGCGCAAGGACATCGCCCAGTGAGGACCGCCCTCGTCATCGGCACCGGACTCATCGGCACGTCCGCCGCGCTCGCCCTGGTCCGGCGTGGCGTCCTCGTCCACCTCGCCGACCACGACCCCGAGCAGGCCCGCACGGCCGCCGCGCTCGGCGCCGGCACCGACGAGGCGCCCGAGGGGCCCGTCGACCTCGCGATCGTCGCCGCCCCGCCCGCCCATGTGGCCGGGGTGCTCGCGGACGCCATGCGCCGGGGCGCGGCCCGCGGCTATCTCGACGTGGCGAGCGTCAAGGGCGGCCCGCGCCGCGAGCTGGAGGCGCTCGGCCTGGACCTGTCGCCGTACATCGGCACCCACCCGATGTCGGGGCGGGAGAAGTCGGGCCCGCTGGCGGCCACCGGCGACCTGTTCGAGGGGCGGCCCTGGGTGCTCACGCCGACCCGGGACACCGACACCGAGGTGCTGAACCTCGCCCTGGAGCTGGTCTCGCACTGCCGTGCGGTGCCGGTGGTGATGGACGCGGACGCCCACGACCGTGCCGTCGCCCTCGTCTCCCACATGCCCCACCTGGTCTCCAGCATGGTCGCCGCCCGCCTGGAGCACGCCGAGGAGGCCGCCGTACGGCTGTGCGGGCAGGGCATCCGGGACGTGACCCGGATCGCCGCCTCCGACCCGGGGATGTGGATCGACATCCTCTCCGCGAACCCCGGGCCGGTCGCCGACCTCCTCGCGGACGTGTCCGCCGACCTCGACGAGACGGTCCGCGCCCTGCGCGCCCTGCAGTCCTGTGACGAGGACAAGCGGCGCGAGGGCACCGCCGGCGTCGAGGACGTCCTGCGCCGCGGCAACGCGGGCCAGGTCCGCGTCCCCGGCAAGCACGGGTCCGCCCCGCGGGCGTACGAGGTCGTGGCCGTGCTCATCGACGACCAGCCGGGCCAGCTGGCCCGCATCTTCGCGGACGCGGGGATCGCCGGGGTCAACATCGAGGACGTACGCATCGAGCACGCGACCGGGCAGCAGGCGGGTCTGGTGCAGCTCACGGTGGAGCCGCAGGCGGCACCCGTGCTGACGGCGGCGCTGCGGGAGCGGGGCTGGGCCATCCGCCAGTGAGCGGGGCCGGGCCGTCCGCCCGTAAGGAGGCCTCCGGCGAGCCAGTAACCTTGTGCGGGGCGCCGCGGCGCTCCCGCACACTCCCACCACGCACCAGGAAGGTGTCCTCCCGTGGAAAACGGCGCGGCCCAGCCCGTGATTGTCGCCATCGACGGTCCCTCCGGCACGGGTAAGTCGAGCACGTCCAAGGCCGTGGCGGCCCAGCTCGGCCTGAGCTACCTGGACACCGGTGCCCAGTACCGGGCGATCACCTGGTGGATGGTGACCAACGGGATCGACATCGACGACCCGTCGGCGATCGCCGCCGTGGCGGGCAAGGCGGACATCGTCTCGGGGACCGACCCGCTGAACCCGACGATCACGGTCGACGGCACCGACGTGGCCGGTCCGGTCCGCACCCAGGAGGTCACCGCCAAGGTCAGCGCGGTCAGCGCGGTGCCCGAGGTGCGGGCCAGGATCACCGAGCTGCAGCGCTCCATCGCGGCCGGTGCCGAGAAGGGGATCGTCGTCGAGGGCCGCGACATCGGGACGACCGTGCTGCCCGACGCCGATCTGAAGATCTTCCTCACCGCCTCCGCGGAGGCCCGCGCCGCCCGCCGCAGCGGCGAGCTCAAGGGCGCCGACGTCAACGCCACCCGCGAGGCCCTGGTCAAGCGGGACGCGGCCGACTCCAGCCGCAAGACCTCGCCGCTCGCCAAGGCGGACGACGCGGTCGAGGTGGACACCACCGAGCTCACGCTCGCCCAGGTCATCGAGTGCGTCGTCACCCTCGTCGAGGAGAAGCGGGCCGCGAAGTGACCGAACTTCCTTCGGCGCGGGGCGCCGAGGTCGGGCGGCGCATCGGCGTCGGCCTGATGTACGGCCTGTGGAAGCCGCGTGTGCTCGGTGCCTGGAAGGTCCCCGCGACCGGCCCCGTGATCCTCGCCGTCAACCACTCGCACAACATCGACGGCCCGATGGTCATGGGTGTGGCGCCCCGGCCGACGCACTTCCTGATCAAGAAAGAGGCGTTCATCGGGCCGCTCGACCCCTTCCTGCTCGCCATCGGGCAGGTCAAGGTGGACCGCGACACCACCGACCGCACGGCGATCACCCGGGCACTGGGCGTGCTGGGCAGCGGGGGCGTCCTCGGGATCTTCCCGGAGGGCACCCGGGGCGAGGGCGACTTCGCCGCGCTGCGCGCCGGGCTCGCGTACTTCGCGGTACGCGGCGGCGCTCCGATCGTCCCGGTCGCCGTGCTGGGAAGTTCCGGCCGGCCCAGCCGGTTGACAAAGGCGCTGCCTCCGCTGCGCACCCGCGTCGACGTCGTCTTCGGCGACCCCTTCGAGGCGGGCGACAGCAGCGGACGGCGTACCCGCAAGGCGCTCGACGAGGCGACCGAGCGCATCCAGAAGCAGCTCACCGCGCACCTGGAGAACGCCAGGCGGCTGACCGGCCGCCAGGCGACACTGAGTAGTGGACCGACCCGGAAACGCCGGGTGTTCCACCGATCACCACGATGAACGAGGTACGGACTTCATGAACGACCACATCCACTCCGACGGCTCGGGCGAGGAGCACGACCACGGAGCGCTTGGCGATGCCGAGTTCGCGGAGTTCATGGAGCTCGCCGCGGAGGAGGGCTTCGACCCCGAGGACATCGAGGGGGCCATCGAGGCGGCCGGCCACGGGCCGCTGCCCGTGCTCGCCGTCGTCGGCCGCCCCAATGTCGGCAAGTCGACTCTGGTGAACCGGATCATCGGCCGCCGTGAGGCCGTCGTCGAGGACAAGCCGGGCGTCACCCGCGACCGCGTCACCTACGAGGCCGAGTGGGCGGGCCGCCGCTTCAAGGTCGTCGACACCGGCGGCTGGGAGCAGGACGTCCTCGGTATCGACGCCTCCGTGGCCGCGCAGGCCGAGTACGCGATCGAGGCCGCCGACGCCGTCGTGTTCGTCGTCGACGCCAAGGTCGGCGCGACCGACACCGACGAGGCGGTCGTCCGGCTGCTGCGCAAGGCCGGCAAGCCCGTGGTGCTGGCCGCCAACAAGGTCGACGGTCAGAGCGGCGAGGCCGACGCGGCCTACCTGTGGGCCCTGGGCCTCGGTGAGCCGCACCCGGTCTCCGCGCTGCACGGCCGTGGCACCGGCGACATGCTGGACGCCGTCCTGGAGGCGCTGCCGGAGGCGCCCGAGCAGTCCTTCGGCACCGCCGTCGGCGGCCCGCGCCGTATCGCGCTCATCGGCCGCCCGAACGTCGGCAAGTCCTCGCTGCTGAACAAGGTGGCCGGCGAGGAGCGCGTCGTCGTCAACGAGGTCGCGGGCACCACCCGCGACCCGGTCGACGAGCTCATCGAACTCGGCGGCGTGACGTGGAAGTTCGTCGACACGGCGGGCATCCGCAAGCGCGTCCACCTCCAGCAGGGCGCCGACTACTACGCCTCGCTGCGCACCGCGGCCGCCGTGGAGAAGGCCGAGGTGGCGGTCATCCTGATCGACGCCTCCGAGTCCATCTCGGTCCAGGACCAGCGCATCGTCACCATGGCCGTGGACGCGGGCCGCGCGATCGTCCTCGCCTTCAACAAGTGGGACAGCCTCGACGAGGAGCGCCGCTACTACCTGGAGCGGGAGATCGAGACCGAGCTGCTCCAGGTCGCCTGGGCGCCCCGGGTGAACGTCTCGGCGCGCACCGGCCGGCACATGGAGAAGCTGGTCCCGGCGATCGAGTCGGCCCTCGCGGGCTGGGAGACCCGGGTCCCGACGGGCCGGCTGAACGCCTTCCTCGGCGAACTGGTCGCCGCCCATCCGCACCCCGTCCGGGGCGGCAAGCAGCCGCGCATCCTGTTCGGCACCCAGGCCGGCACCAAGCCCCCGCGGTTCGTGCTGTTCGCCTCCGGCTTCATCGAGGCGGGCTACCGGCGCTTCATCGAGCGCCGCCTGCGCGAGGAGTTCAGCTTCGAGGGGACGCCGATCCACATCTCGGTGCGGGTGCGCGAGAAGCGCGGCAAGAAGAAGTAGCGCACACGTGAAGAGGGCGGCCCCCGACCGGGGGCCGCCCTCTTCACGTCTCAGACACCCCGGCGCGGCCCTGGCGGCAGCGCCGCCGGGACGTGGTGCATCCCGGTGCTGTGCTGCTGCCCGATCTGCCCCACACGCTGCCACTGCGACTGCTGGCGGGCGCTGTAGGCCCCCGCGCTGTAGGCGCTGTACGAGGTGCTGAACGAGCCCGTACTGTGCGGGGTGTTCCCGAAGGCGGTGAAGCCCAGCTCGTCCTCGCCGCTGCGGTCACCCGGCAGCGAACGGAACGACTTGACGTACTCGGCG
This sequence comes from Streptomyces sp. NPDC003011, assembly GCF_053591515.1. Lineage (NCBI taxonomy): Bacteria > Bacillati > Actinomycetota > Actinomycetes > Kitasatosporales > Streptomycetaceae > Streptomyces > Streptomyces sp. NPDC003011. The sequence continues at coordinate 99,745 of NZ_JBSFTY010000012.1, read as the reverse complement.
TAGAGCGCGTCGTAGATCGGCGTGGCCGAAGGGCCGCCCAGAGAGTCCTGAGCCACTCGCGCGGACGGCAGCTGCGGGAACGGGCGGCGGGGAACGTCGTAGGTGTGCACGTATGTCCAAACGACCCCGCACGGGAAGAGATGCGGTCGCGCCGGTCCGCCTCCAGGAGAGCGGGCTGCTCACCCCCACGCGGCCACGTACGCGCACTCCACCCCCGGCACGGTCACGTCCCGGCGAGCGGCATCGCGGCCGCGACCAGCTTCCCGTTGGCGGCGGCCTTGTCCAGCGCGTCCCGCAGCAGGTCCTCACGGGGCTGCCGCCCGATCGACCCCACCGGAGCCGCGAACACCAGTACCTGCTGGTGCTTGTTGGCCGCGGCCCGCCAGCTCTCGGTCACCTGCAACGGCTGGTGCGCCTGCCACCACGCCACCGGCTGCCCGCCGTTCGCCGACGGCTGGAGCACCGCGTGCAGCTGCCCCATGGCGAGCAGCACCGACCAGCCGTGGAGGACGGAGGGCGCCGACTCGATCACCGTCACCGGCATGAACCCCTGCTCGATCAGCAGCGGCAGGAAGTCGTCGCCGGCACCCGTCGCACCGGGGCGCACGATGGGCGCGGTCGGCTCGACGACCAGCGCCGGGTGCAGCTCCCCGGCGATCAGGACGAGGCCGCTGGTCACGCCGAGCACGGCCTGCTCGGGCGCGATCTTGTCCGGCTCCAGGTCGACGGTGTCACCGGTGATGGACTTCACCGCTCCCTGAAGCTGCTCCTCGGTGACCTGGACGACCTGGGAGGGCAGGCAGCTGGCGTGGGCGAAGGCGAGGACGGCGGTCTCGTCGCCGATGAACAGGACGGTGCTGGTGCGCTCCTGTCCGGAGTCGCCCTGGGTGCGGCAGGAGGTGCAGTCGTAGCTGCCGGGGGCGTTCTCTCCGGCGAGCAGCCGGTCGGCTTCTTCGTCGCCGATCTCGGCGCGTACCTCGTCGCTGACGTCGAGCATGCGCGGCACGGGTGGCTCCCTCGGGATGTGGTGCGTGGCGGGGCCGGGTGGCTCCCGGCCCGTGAACCGGGCGGTCCCGGGCTCATGAAGGAGACAACGGGCGATCTGTGGCGGGAGTCACGCCCGACGGCGAACGGAATCGAACCACCCGTCGCGGACGGCCACCCGCGGTGCGGAATCCGGTACTCGCCGTCAAGTAGGCGGAAGGGGAGGGGAGTTGGCCCGGCGGGGCGGGTCACGGCCCGTCGTGGTCGCTGGTCGACACATCACGAAATCGACAAATGGAAATAGGTGACCGGAAATCGCCGCTACTCGCGGTAACAGTCAACTGGCCTGGGACGACGAGCGGTTGGTTGACACCGGCCGGTCGCCCTCCTGCGTTTCTCGGCCGCGCGCAACGAGCACCGGCGTGATCGTGCCCGGACAGGGCCTCGACACCTGGCCGTCGCTCCCCCTGGCCCCGCACGAGCCCCGCACGGGCCCCGCACGGCATCACCCGGTGCGCCGACCGGGTGGGGCCCTCGGGCGTACCGGACGCGCCGGGACAGCGCCCCGGCACCGGCTGCTTAGCGTGGGCCGATGTACCCCAAGCCGATCGAGCTCGTCCTGGCCACCGTCCTGCTGTTCCTCGCGCCCGGCGTGGCGCACGCGGCACCGCCCCCGCCGGTCGTCCCGGCACCGCAGACACGCGCGCCCCACGCCTGCGCGAAGGACCAGTGGCCGTGGGGCTGCGTCGCCGAGTGCGAGAGCGGCGGGCGCTGGCACGTGAACACCGGCAACGGCTTCTACGGGGGACTGCAGTTCTGGCAGCCCACCTGGAAGGAGTTCGGAGGCCTGAAGTACGCCCCGCGCGCGGACCTCGCCACCCGCGCGGAACAGATCGCCGTCGCGCAGGAAGTGGTGGCCGTGCAGGGCTGGGAGGCGTGGCCGGTCTGCGCCGGGCGCTACGGGCTCAAGGGCCGGATGCACACGGTGAAACCCGGCGACACGCTCTCCTCGATCGCCCGCAGGTACGGCGTCCAGGGCGGCTGGCGGGAGCTCCACAAGGTGAACAAGGAGATGATCGGCAGCCGCCCGGACCGGCTGAACCCGGGCACGCTGCTGGTCGTCCCGAAGAGCTCGGCCCGGTTCACGGCCGTGTTCGGGCCGCCGCTTCCCGCCGCCGGAACTCAGCCGCCTCTCCGCTGAACACGACCGAACCCCGGCGCAGTTCGTACACCACCGCCGCCCGGTCGCGCAGACCGGGCGGCAGCCGCTGTTCGGCGACGACCACGCACGCGTCGAGCGCGCCCAGCAGGTCGTACGTGCGGGCCGCGACCGTGGGCGACATGCCCTGCGCGGGCTCGTCGACGAGCACCACGCGCGCGCGGGCCAGCAGTGCCCGGGAGAGGGCGAGCATGCGCTGCTCACCGCCGGAGAGCGTGCCGGCGCGGCGCGCGAGCAGGGGGCGCAGCTGCGGATAGGCGTCCAGGGCGGGGGCGTAGACCGGGGCGGTGTCGGTGTCGGTGTCGGGGGTGGGCGCGGGGGCGGGGGCGGCTTCGCGTGTCGGCGCGCGCCTCGCCGCGCGCCCGGGGGCGAGGGCCGCGAGTTCGAGGTTCTCGCGCACGGTGAGGGAGCCGAACACCGCCTGCCGCTCGGGGACCAGGCACAGTCCGCGCCTGGCCCGCCGGAACGCGGGCAGCCGGGTCACGTCGGTGCCGTCCCAGAGCACCGCGCCGCCGGTCAGCGGCACGGTTCCGGCCAGCGCGCGCAGGACGGACGTACGGCCGGAACCGTTGCGGCCCAGCAGGACGGTGAGGCCGGGGCCGGGGGCGGCGAGGGTGACGCCGTGCAGGGCTTCCAGGGGGCCGTAGCGCACGCGCGCGTGGCGCAGTTCCAGGACGGCGGTCACGCGCGGGCCTCCTGGGAGCCGAGGGCGTCGGGGGCGTCGAGGACCCGGCCGGGCGGGCCGGAGGCGATGATGCGGCCCGCGGCCATGACGTGCACGACGTCGGCGAGGCCGGCGACCAGGTCCAGGTCGTGCTCGACCACGAGCAGGGCGGTGCCGTCGGCGGCGAGGGCCTTCAGCACCCGCGACAGCGCGGTGACTTCGGCGGTGTCCAGACCGGCGGCGGGCTCGTCCAGCAGCAGGACCCGCGGGCCGCCCGCCAGGGCCCGGGCCAGTTCGACGCGGCGCAGGGTGCCGGTGGGCAGTCCGGCGGCGGGCAGCGCGCGCACCGGCCCGTCGAGCCCGAGCAGACGCAGCACCCGCTCCACGGCGGCCGGATCGCTGACGCGTCCCTGCTCGGCACCCACGCGGACGTTCTCGGCCACCGTCAAGGACGGGAAGACGGCCAGCTGCTGGAAGGTCCGGGCGATCCCGAGCCGGGTCCGGGCGTGCGCGGCCAGCCGCGTGACGTCCCGCCCGCCGAACAGGACCCGTCCGCCCGCGGGCCGGTGCGTTCCGGCCAGGCAGTGGAACAGGGTGCTCTTGCCCGCGCCGTTGGGTCCGACGATCGCGGTGACCGTGCCGGGCGGGACGTCGAGATCGACGCCGTCGAGCGCGGTGAAGCCGTCGTAGCGGACGTGCAGGCGGTGGGCGGTGAGGGCGGGGGAGGAGGAGGGAACGCGGGGGCCCGTCGGGGCGGGGGTGCGGGACGCGGGAGGGCGTGGGGTGACGGGTGCGGTGCGCCGCGGGGTGCTCGCCTGCTCCGCCGGGTCGGCATCCACCGGACGGCCGCGTCCGTCCGGCGTGGTGCTGTCCGGCTGGGCGGGGCTGGGGCGGTGCCTGTCGGGCGGGGTGCTTCCGGGCCGGGCGGCGTGGTGGGTGCGCCGGTTCGGTGCGGTGCCCTCGGACGCGGGGGCTTCCGGTGCGGTGCCCTCGGACCCGCGGCCTCCCCGTGGGGTGCCTTCCGGCCGGTGTGCCCCGTCGGGCCGGTCCGTGGTGCGGGGGCCGGGCGTCGGACCGCCGTACGCCCACCCGTCCGCGTTACGGTCCTGCGGGCCCCCACCCCTCGCGCCTGCGCCCCGCCCGGCCCGGCGCGTCACACCTCCGCCCCGCCCGAGCCGACGTGCCACGCTTCCGTGCCCCGGCGCGGTCGCCGCCGCCCGGGCGGCCACCGGCCGCAGCCGTTCGCGGACCCTCGCCCCGTGTGGCGTCAGTACCGCCCCGGGCCGCAGCCGCAGGCGTCCCGCCGCCGTGCGCAGGGCCTCGTGCGGGCCGCCGGGAAAACGTCCCACGAGGACCGCCAGCACGCCGATGAGGGCCGCCGCCACGCCGCCCCGGGCGCCCGCGTCCAGGCCCACCAGGAGGGCCGCTGCGGCCAGGGCGCCCAGGGTGCTGTCGGCGCCGAGGACGACGACCGCGGCGAACCACAGCAGGCCGCGGACGGGGTCGTAGGCGCCGGGGTCGAAGGCCCGCAGGCCCATGCCGAGCATGCCGCCGCCGAGGGCGGCCAGCGCGGCGCCCGAGACGAAGGCGAGAAGCTTGAGGGAGGGTACCGGGACGCCCGCCGCCGACGCGCCCGCCTCGTGGTCCCGCAGGGCGGCGAGGGCCCGCCCGGTGCGGCCCCTGCGCAGGGCGTGCGTCACCAGCAGGGCACCCGCCAGCAGGAACAGCTCCAGGACGTAGTACGCGCGGTCCCCGTCGAAACCCGCCGGGCGGCCCAGCGACAGGCCGGAGACGGCGTACGGCTGGGCGAACACGAAACGGCTCACCCCGACGCCGACCGCGAAGGTCGCCAGCGCCAGCGCCAGGCCCCGGCGGCTGATCGCCGGCCAGCCGGTCAGCAGGCCGAGCGGCGCCACCAGGAGCACCGCGACCGCCAGGGCCGCCAGCTCCGGCAGGCGCGGCAGCCCCGGGAAGCGGCCCGCCGCCAGCAGCGCGGTGAACAGGGCGCCGAGACCCGCGTACGCCGCCTGCCCCAGCGAGATCTGCCCGCCGCGCCCGGTGACCACCACCAGGGACAGCAGCACCACGCCCAGCGCCGGGACCTGGACCGACGTGTGCAGGTCCGAGCCGGCGAAACCGAGCGGCAGCAGGAACAGCACGACGGCCACGATCCAGGCGCCCGGCGGGGTCGGCACGCGCGCGGTGGCCGTGCGCGGCAGCGCGTCCCGGGTGCCGATGCGCGGCAGGGCCAGCGCCGCGACCAGCAGGGCCACGGCGAACAGGTTCGCGCCGACCGCCTGGAGCAACGGCTCGCCCCAGCCCGGCGGGTGCAGCCGCGTCAGCTGGCTCTGCGCGACCCCGATGCCCAGCGCCACCACGACCGCGACCGGCAGGCTCCGCATCCGCGCGGCCACCGCGACCGCCACCACCTCCACCACGAGCAGCGGCAGGCCGTACGGGTCCAGGCGCACGTACGGCGCCAGCAGCACGCCCGTCAGGCCCGCCGTGAACGAGCCGAACGCCCAGCCCGCCGCGGCCACCCGGTCCGCGTCGATCCCGCCGAGCACGGCCAGCCGCCGGTCGTCCACCACGGCCCGCAGCTCCCGCCCGAAGCGGGTCCGGCGGATCACCGCCGCGACCCCCGCGGCCAGCACCAGGACGACGGCGAGCTGCCCCCAGGGATCCGCCGCCACCAGCTCCGGCGCGTCGTCCCGCGCGCCCTGACCCCACACCAGCGCGGCCCCGCCGACCAGCAGCACGAACACGCCGATGGAGGCGACCAGCGTCTGCGCCGGGTCGCTCCCCAGGACGGACAGCGGCCGGAAGACGAACCGTTCCAGCACCACGCCCAGACCGGGCGCGAGGACGAGCAGCGTCACCGCAGCCCCCGCCCACAGCGGCCAGCCCCACTCGACCACGCACTGCCGCAGGGCGTACGCGCACACCATCGCGACGGCCCCGTGCGCGAAGTTGAGCACGCCGGTCGCCCGGTACGTCACGATCAGGCCGATCCCGGTGAGCGCGGCGGCGGCGCCGACCGACAGACCGGCGAGCGTGAGGTCGTACGTGAGCGAGGAGGCCACAGCGGACGCGACCGAGGACGTCGACGGGGGCATCGGCACGGACATCAACCGGTCGCTTCGGCCGGCTCGCAGATCGGGCAGGGGCCCAGTTCGCCGCTCGTCACCAGCTTGGAATCCACCGGCACGGCCTCCGCCTTCCCCGCGACCAGCGGGCAGTCCGCACGGTGCCACAGGGTGCCGCCCGGCACCATCAGCAGGTCCCCGCTGACCGCCAGGGGCACGGCCGGCGCCGCCCCGGGCTCCTCCGCGTCGGCGGGACCGGCGGCCACCAGGAGGCCGTACAGCTCCTCCACGCGGGCGGCGGCGAGCGCGCCCCGGCCGTGCGTGAGCAGGACCGCCCCGGCGATGATCAGGGCGGCGCCGGGGACCGTGCAGGACGCGAGGTAGGGCACCTGACGCTCGGCGTACCGCTCGCCCGAGACGCCGTACCAGCCAAGGACGCACAGCACCGCGCCCGCGGCGAGCGCGGCCCAGCCGGCCCACAGGACGGGGTGCACGGTCCGCAGCCGGGCTGTCCGCATCTCTGGCTCCCACACGTCGTGTGTCTGTCCATGTCAGCCGATCGCTTGCACTATGCCTTCTGTCAGCCGACCCTGAAAGCACCGGGCGCCCATGGCCCGGACCGACACCCGGTGGTGAGCCAGATGGTTCTCGGGAGTGACCTCAGGCGGGGGAACGGACGGCGGCCACGCGCCCCGAGGGGTACGGCCCTGGCGGCCGCCCTGGCCCTCCTCCTCGCCCCGGCCCTCGCGGCCTGCGGAGACGACAGCGGGGGCGGCGGCGACAGCCCGCCCCCGACACCCTCCGTTGAGCGGACGACGAGCGCGCCGGCGGCCTCGGCGACCGCGCCCGCCGACACGGCGGCGGCCGAGCGCCAGGTCAGGGAGAACTGGGAGAAGTTCTTCGACGCGAAGACGCCCACGAAGGACAAGCAGGCCGTCCTGGAGAACGGCGACGAGATGGGCCCGGTGCTCCAGGCCTTCAGCGGGGACGAGCGCGGCGGGCAGGTCCGGGCGGAGGTCACCGGGGTCGAGTTCACCAAGGCGACCGAGGCGACCGTGACGTACACGCTGCTGCTGAACGGGGCCACCGCCCTGCCGGACGCCTCCGGGACGGCGGTCGAACAGGACGGCACCTGGAAGGTGTCCGTCAGCACGCTGTGCGCGCTGGTCCAGTTGAGCGGCAATGCGTCGCAGCCGCCGGCCGTGGGCTGCTGAGGCCGCCGCCGCGGTCCTGCTGCTCGCCCTGGGCACGGCCTGCGGCAGCCGCCTGCCGGAGAGCGACTTCGAGAACCGGCCGGAGCGCGCACCCACGCGCACCGGCACCGCGCCGATCCGCGTGGGCATCATCGCCAGCGCCACCAGCCCGGTCGGCGGCGACGCCTTCACCGGCCCGCGCGACGGTGCCAAGGCCTGGTTCGACCGCCTCAACGCGCGCGGGGGCATCGACGGCCGCCCGGTCGAGGTGCGCGTGTGCGACGACGGCGGCAGCGGCGTCGGCAACAACACGTGCGTGCACCGGCTGATCGACGAGGACCGGGTCGTCGCCCTGGTCGCCACCACGGCCCTGGACTACGCGGGCGCCTCCCGCGTCTCCCGCGCGCGGGTGCCCGACATCGGGGGCCAGCCCATCGGCGCGGCCTACGACACCTGGCCGCACCTGTACGGCATCTACGGCAGCCTCGCGCCCCGCGACGGCACGACCGGCTGGAACGGCAGGCAGTACGGCGGCACGGAGGTGTACCGCTACTTCAAGCGCGAGCACGGGGCCCGCACGGCCGCCGTCGTCTCCTACAACCAGGCCGCGTCCGCCGCCTACGCCTCGCTGGTCGAGCGGGGGCTGAGGGCCGAGGGCTACCGGGTGGTCACCGAACAGGTCGACTTCGCGCTGCCCAACTTCCGTGCCGTGGCGGCGGACCTGAAGGAGCAGGGCGCCGACCTCGTCTTCGACGCCATCGACACGCACGGCAACGCCCGGCTGTGCGAGGCGATGGACGACGCCGGCGTCGAGGTCACCGCCAAGGTCACGAACGTGCAGAACTGGACGTCGACCGTCCCCGAGGACTACCAGGACGCCCCGCGCTGCCGCAACGCGCTGTGGGCCACCGGATCCAGCCGCAACCACCAGGACACCGGCCACGCGGCCGTACGGGAGTTCCGGGACGCCACCGAGCGGCTGGAGACGCGTTCGCAGTGGCAGCTGGAGGGCTGGGCGGCCGCGCGCTGGTTCACGGACGCGGCGCGGTCCTGCGCCGGCACCGGCGTCACGCGCGCGTGCGTCGACGCCTACGTGAACAGCGGCGGGGGCTACACCGCGGGTGGCCTGCTCGTCCCCGTCGTGTTCGAGCGGCTGGCCGAGCCGCCCGGGACCCGCAGGACGTGCCTGTCGGTGGCCCGCTGGGCGGACGGCCGCGGCTGGGTCTCCCAGGGCGACATGAACAGCACCTGCTTCGACGTTCCGCAGCTGTCGTACCGGCCGTGACCGGTGGCCGAAGAGACGCGGACTCGCGGACAGCCGCTGTCCGCGACCGCTGGCAGACTCGGACGCATGTTGGAGACCTCGGCACGTCTGCTGCGCCTGCTCTCGCTCCTCCAGGCCCACCGCGAGTGGTCCGGCGCCGCTCTGGCCGACCGGCTCGGCGTCACCCCGCGCACGGTCCGCCGGGACGTGGACCGGCTGCGCGAGCTGGGCTACCCGGTCAACGCCAGTCCCGGCACCGGCGGCGGCTACCAGCTGGGCGCGGGCGCCGAGCTGCCCCCGCTGCTGCTGGACGACGACGAGGCCGTCGCGGTCGCCGTAGGGCTGCGGACGGCCGCCGGGCAGGGCATCGACGGCATCGGCGAGACGTCGGTGCGGGCGCTCGCCAAGCTGGAGCAGGTCCTGCCGAACCGGCTGCGGCGCCGGGTGAGCGCCCTGAACGCCTTCACCGTGCCGATGCTGCGCGGCCCCGCGCCCTCCGCCGTCGACCCGGGCGTCCTCACCGAACTCGCCCACCTGTGCCGGGACGCCGAACGGCTGCGCTTCGAGTACCGCGACCACGAGGGCGCCGCCACCCGCCGTACCGTCGAACCGCACCGCCTGGTGTGCACCGAGCGCCGCTGGTACCTGGTCGCCTGGGACGTCGACCGCGACGACTGGCGTACGTTCCGCGTCGACCGCATCACGCCCAGGCCGCCGCACGGCCCGCGCTTCGCCCCGCGCACCCCGCCCGCCGACGACCTCGCCGCGTACGTCTCCACAGGGGTCTCCACGCGCGCGTACGCCTCGCACGCGGCCGTCCGGCTGCTGGTGCCCCTGGAGGAGGCCGCCGAACGCGTCTCGCCGTCCGCCGGGACCCTGGAGGCGGAGGGCCCCGGCAGCTGCGTCCTGCGCACCGGGGCCGCGAGCCTCGACGTGATGGTGATCCACCTGATGCTGCTGGGCTTCGAGTTCGAGGTGCTGGAGCCGGCCGAGCTGACCGAGGCGATCAGGACGGCCCACGCCCGGCTCGCCCGCTCGCTGGGGCGGGCCGGGCAGCCTCGGCCCGTCACGGGGAGCGGCCGACCGCGGTGATCCCGTCGGCGCCGGGGCGGCCGGGGCGACCGGTGCACCGGCGCTCCCCGCCCTCCGCGCGGCTCGCGGCCCCGGGGGCTCGTCCCGCCCGGGGCCTGTCCCGCGACCGTGCATTTGCTGTGCGGCGCCGGTTCCCGTGAGGCCGCCCGGAATCAGTGGGAGAAAGGGGACCGGCGACGGTTCCTCCCGCGCTTTTCGCACGGCTTTTCCTCCGTATGGCACGGCACCGGGAATTGCGTTCGATTCTCTGCGGAAGGCGTACGAAACCGCTCGTACGTGTGACGCGGTTGGGCCGAAACGCCTGTCGTGGTCCTGTGACAGAAGCGTGACCGGAGAGGGACGCGTGGCGTGCGGTACGGACGCGGACTTCCCCGGTCGCCGGACAGCGCCTAGCGTGGCCGTATGGCACCGATTCCGACACCGCCCGCCGAACCCGACGACAGCCCGGACACCTATGTCGGCCGCGACGCCGGCACCGCCGAACGGCTCGCTCGTGAGCGGGGGTGGTCGAGCGTCCGGTCGCTCCCGCCGGGGGCCGTCATCACCATGGAGTACCGCGCGGGGCGCCTGAACTTCGAGGTGCGGGACGGCCGCGTGACCCGGGCCTGGAAGGGCTGACCTCCCGGCAACGGCTACGGCAACGGCGACGGCCCCGGCTCCTTCTGAGGAGCCGGGGCCGTCGCCGTGCGGGGTGGGTGTGCGTACCGGCCCGCCGCCACGAGGGTCAGCCGCCCGTCAGGGGGCGGGCCGCCGGGGTCGTGCCCCGCGCCACACGGTCCGGGTGCGGCGGCCGGCGACTGCCGGCCGGGGTGACCGGTGTGCGCTCCGAACGGGTCGTGTGCGGGCCCGGGGCCAGGTAGGCGGGTGCCCGGGGGGAACGGGCCGCGGTCTCGTTCTGGGGAGCGGTGCGCGGCTTGAGCCGCACGGGCGTCTCGACGGGCGACAGCGGTGCCGGTGCCGGGCTGTCGCGGCGGGCCCGCCAGCGGTCGCGCAGATCGAAGAGCCCGGCCTCGGCGCGGGCGATCAGCGGCTCGCACCAGGGCAGCGCCAACAGGATCAGCAGGCCCGCGGCCCAGCCGAGGAGCACGTCGCTGAGCCAGTGCGTCCCGAGGTAGACGGTGGCCATGCCGACGCCGAGGGAGACCACCGCGGACAGGGCGGACAGCCAGCGGCGGGCTCTCGGGGTGGAGGCCAGATACGCCAGGATGCCCCAGGTCACCACGGCGTTGGCGGTGTGGCCGCTGGGAAATATATCGCCGCCCAGGCCCATCTCGTTCGAACCGATGGTGGTCGCGTAGTGCGGACCGAGTCTGCCCATGCCGAGCTTGGCGGCGCCGACCGTGAGGTTCAGCAGCAGCAGCGAGGCGCCCAGGGTCAGCATCGGGCGCAGCGTGTGCTGCCGCCAGGAGCGCCAGCCCAGCCAGGCGGAGACCATCACCGCGGTGGGGCCGCGCTGGCCGAGCACCACGTAGTAGTCGACGAACCAGTGGATGCCCGCCCACTGCTGGTACGGGCGGAAGAACATGACCTGCCAGTCGAGGCGGACCAGCCACGAGGTGATCACCACGAGCCACACGATCGCCAGATAGAACACGAGAGTTCCGGCGAGCAGCGCGACCCGGTGCCGGCTCATCTTCGGCACATCGAGGTGAGCCGGTCGTTCCGGCTCACGGTCCAGCCTGGCGAACACCCGGTCCAGACGGGTGAGGTTTCGTTCGGTACGCACCCAATCGACGTTACAGCGAGTGAGCTCAGTTCCCTGTCGAATCCACGGCTTTGTGATGACGATGTGATGTGGGATTCCTCTCAGCGAGAGGTTTGTTTTCGAGGAATCCGCAATGCTTGACGGCCGTCCTCTGCAATTCCTTTGATCGTTTTGGGTGACGGTTTTATCGCGCTTATGAATTCGTTCACCGAATCATGGGGCGGAATTCTCCGGGCGCTCACTGACGCTCTGTGACGATCAGGGCGGACCGGACCCGTTCAGCCAGAACGCCCCGTACAGCGCCGAGGCCACCGCCGCCGTGCCCACCACCAGCGCCGGCGTGGGCGTACGCGCCCTGGCCAGGGCGCGGGCGAGGGGCAGCAGCAGGGGGAACGCCGGCAGCAGCAGGCGCGGCTTCGACCCGAAGTAGCTCGACGCGCCCAGGGCGAGGACGGTGACGACACCCGCGTACACCAGGAGCGCCGGCGGCTGGCCCTGCCGTACGCAGACGGCGTACAGCCAGGCGACCAGGCCGACTCCGGCGATCAGTCCCACGCCCGCCAGGGCCGAGGGGAACGACGTGAACGTGCCGGCGACGAAGCGGGCGAAGGCGTAGCCGCCGTCGAACCCGTTGCGCCAGCCGGCCTGGACGTCCAGGTAGCCGAGCGGCCCCTTGCCGGTGTGCCGGCCGACCCACAGGACATAGGCGGCGGCGCCGAGGGGCGACAGGCACATGCCGAGGACGGGCCCCAGGGCAGAGGCCCGGTCCGCCCGCGGTGACCCCCGGTCCCGTACGAGCGAGAGGACCGCCACCGTCCACACCGCCGCGACCACCGCGAGCCCCACCGGGCGGGTCAGGCCCGCCAGACAGGCCAGGAGGCCCGCCGTCACCCAGCGGCCGGTCAGCAGCGCGTACAGCGACCAGGCGGCCAGCGCCGTGAACAGCGACTCGCTGTACGCCATCGACTGCACGATCCCCACGGGCAGCACCGCCCACAACAGGACCGCGCAGATGCCCGCCCGTCTCCCGCCTCCGCCCCTCCAAGGCCGTACGTCGCGCCCTTCCTCTTCCCGGCTGCCGTAGAGGTGGTCGGCGACCGCGAAGATCCCCCAGGCCGCGGCGAGCGAGGAGAGGAGGGCGACGGCGAAGCCCGCGTCGGCGTACGACAGCGGGGTCGTCGCGGCCAGCAGCCGCTCCAGCCACGGCAGCAGGGGGAAGAACGCGAGGTTGGAGTGCACGTCGCCGTTGGGCAGGCGGACCTCGTAGCCGTACCCCAGCTCGGCGACCCGGGTGTACCAGAGCGCGTCCCAGCGGGCGGTGAGCAGCGTGTACGCGTCCTTGTCGCGCGCGGCGCTCCACAGGGCCAGCGCCAGCAGGCCCAGGGCACGCACGGCGGCGTACCCGAGGAGCGCCGGGGCCGCCCGGCGCAGGGTCGGGGAGCCGGGCGGGGCCCCGCGCGGTGCAAGATCGGTCACGGGGGCGATTATCGACCGGGCACGGAACCGGGCGGTTCGCGGGGGGCGTGGAGCCGGCGAACGGGAGTGGCGTACGCCACAGGTGTTCCGGACGCGGGTGAGAGGTCCGCCACTGGGCTCCCGGACGGACTCGCGTACGCTGGCGTGTCACTCGTACGTCGTGCGCGGGCCGGGGACCACCGCTCCTCTCCGGCCGAGTCACGGGAGTCCCCACCCCGTGAGCCCGCCGAACGCGAGGGAACATCTGGGAGGTACATACATGTCCGGGACGACCACGGCCGCCGCTGGGCTGCGCCGTCGGGCGGCCGGGGCCGGTGCCAACCGCTGGGTCGTCCTCCTCGTCCTGTGCAGCAGCCTGCTCCTGGTCGCGCTCGACGCGACCGTGCTGCACGTGGCGGTGCCCGCCGTCACCGAGGATCTCAGGCCCGGCGGGATAGAGCTGCTCTGGATCGTCGACGTCTATCCCCTCGTCTGCGCCTCGCTGCTGATCCTCTTCGGCACGCTCGGCGACCGCGTCGGCCGCAGACGGATCCTGCTCCTCGGATACGCCCTGTTCGGCGTCGCCTCCGCCCTGGCCGCCCTCGCCGAGAGCGCGCAGCTGCTGATCGTCGCGCGGGCGCTGCTCGGTGTCGGCGGCGCGATGATCATGCCGGCGACGCTGTCGATCCTGCGCCAGGTCTTTCCCGACCGGCGGGAGCGGGCGCTCGCGATAGGCGTCTGGAGTGCGGTGGCGGCGGTCGGCGCGGCGGTCGGTCCGCTGCTCGGCGGCTTCCTCCTGGAGCACTTCTGGTGGGGGTCGGTGTTCCTCGTCAACATCCCGCTGATGCTGGTCAGCCTGCCGGTCGGACGGCTGCTGCTGCCGGAGTCGCGGGGTGACGGCACGGGCCCGTGGGACGTGATCGGCGCGCTGATGGCGGCGGGCGGGCTGTTCGCCCTGGTGCTGGGCGTGAAACGGCTCGGCGGCGGGGAGCTGGGCCCGTTCACCGTGGCGCCGCTGCTGCTGGGCGCGGTGCTGATCGTTCTCTTCGTACGGCGTCAGCGGCGGCTGGCGCATCCGCTGGTGGACCTGCGGATGTTCGCGCGGCCGGTGTTCAGCACGTCGGTGGGCTGCATCGTGCTGGCGATGCTCGCGCTGGTCGGCCTCGAGCTGATCGCGGCACAGTACCTGCAGCTGGTGCTGGGGCTGTCCCCGCTGGAGACGGGGCTGCGGCTGCTGCCGCTGACGATCGCCGCGATGGCGGCGGGGCTGGCGGGGGCGCGGATGCTGCGGCGGTTCGGCCCGCGGCTGATGGTGAGCTGCGGGTTCTGCCTGACCGCGGTGGCCGTGGTGCTGCTGACCGCGCTGGGCGGCGAGGACGACACCGCACTGATGCTGTCCGGGTTCGTCATGCTGGGCTTCGGGCTGGAGACGACGTTGTTCGGGGCCTACGAGTCGATGCTCAGCGAGGCTCCGCCGGAGCAGGCGGGCGGGGCCGCGGCGATCGGCGAGACCTCGTACCAGCTGGGCGCCGGGATCGGCATCGCGCTGCTCGGCAGCGTGATGAACGCGGCGTACGCGCCCGGGGTGTCGGCGGTGCCGGGTGTTCCGGCGTCGGCGTCCGCGGCGGCGGGGCATTCGCTGGGGGAGGCCTACGAGGTCGCCGGGCGGCTGGGCGGGGAGGCCGGGGTGGCCCTGCGCAGTACCGCCCGGGACTGCTTCGTGCACGGGCTGCATGTGACGTTGCTGGTGAGCGCGGGGCTGTTGGTGCTGGGGGCGTTGCTGGCGCTGCGGCTGCCGCGGGTGATGCAGTGCGGGGAGCCGGAGGCGAAGGTGGAGCTTCCGGGGCCCAGGGAGGTCGCGGACTCCCGCGTCTCCGCCTGAGCCGGGGAGTCCCCCACCCCCACGCACCCACCCACGGACCCACCCGCCGCCCGTCCCGGGGCGCTGACAGGTGGACGTCTCCCGTGGGGGTGCGCCGCCCTCGGCGGACCGGCGGGTGGACGTGCGGGACACCGCGTCGTAACGTCTGCCCCGGAATTGTGACTAGCGGTGCTAGTTTCGGACGCCTGCCGGAGGTGCCATGCCCCCGTTCGACCCCGCCGACCCTCTCGGGATCGACGACCTGCTCGACCCGGAGGACCTGGCGGTCAGGGCCACCGTGCGGGCCTGGGCCGCGGACCGGGTCCTGCCCTACGTCGCCGGGTGGTACGAGAGCGGGGAGCTGCCCGGCATCAGGGAGCTGGCCCGCGAACTCGGCGGGATCGGGGCGCTCGGCATGTCGCTCAGCGGGTACGGCTGTGCCGGCGCGAGCGCCGTGCAGTACGGGCTCGCCTGTCTGGAGCTGGAGGCCGCCGACTCGGGCATCCGGTCGCTGGTCTCCGTCCAGGGCTCCCTCGCCATGTATGCCATTCACCGGTTCGGGAGCGAGGAGCAGAAGCAGGCCTGGCTGCCCCGCATGGCCGCCGGTGAGGTCATCGGCTGCTTCGGGCTCACCGAGCCCGACCACGGCTCCGACCCCGCCTCCATGCGGACGTACGCCAAGCTCGCCGGCGGCGACTGGGTGCTCAACGGGCGGAAGATGTGGATCACCAACGGGTCCGTCGCCGGAGTGGCCGTCGTGTGGGCGCAGACCGAGGACGGCATCCGGGGGTTCGTGGTCCCGGCCGACAGCCCGGGGTTCTCCGCGCCGGAGATCAGGCACAAGTGGTCCCTGCGCGCCTCCGTCACCAGCGAGCTCGTGCTCGACGACGTACGGCTGCCGGCGGACGCCGTGCTGCCGGAGGCGACCGGGCTCAAGGGGCCGCTCAGCTGTCTCTCGCACGCCCGCTACGGCATCGTCTGGGGCGCGATGGGCGCGGCGCGGTCCTGTTTCGAGGCCGCCGTCGCCTACGCGAAGACGCGGGAGCAGTTCGGGCGGCCCATCGGCGGGTTCCAGCTGACCCAGGCCAAGCTCGCCGACATGGCGGTCGAACTGCACAAGGGGATTCTGCTCGCCCATCACCTGGGGCGGCGCATGGACGCCGGCCGGCTGCGTCCCGAGCAGGTCAGCTTCGGCAAGCTCAACAACGTTCGCGAGGCCATCGACATCTGCCGTACGGCCCGCACCATCCTCGGTGCCAACGGGATCTCGCTCGAATACCCCGTGATGCGGCACGCGACCAACCTGGAGTCGGTGCTCACCTACGAGGGCACCGTCGAGATGCACCAGCTCGTGCTGGGCAAGGCGCTCACCGGACTCGACGCCTTCCGGTAGGCCCCGGTCCAACCCTGCGGGAGGCAGGGCCGGTGAGCGGCCCTGCCTCAGCTCTGGTTGAAGAAGCCGTCCGTCCGGTGCGCGGCCGGTTCCCCGCTGATGATCTCCGTGTCGGCGGGGGTCAGCAGGAAGACCCGGTTGGAGACCCGGTCGATCGAACCGCGCAGGCCGAAGATCAGCCCGGCCGCGAAGTCGACGACACGCTTGGCGTCGGCGGCCTCCATGGCCGTGAGGTTCATGATCACCGGGACGCCCTCGCGGAACAGCTCCCCGATGGCGCGGGCGTCCCGGAAGCTGTCCGGGGTGACCGTGCCGATCCGGCGGCCCTTCTCCACGGCGACGTCGGACGCCACCTTGACCCGCGGATCGGTGACCCAGGCATCCCCGGGCTCGGTCCCCTCGGTGTAGTCGTCGTCGTAGTAACGCTCGTCTTCGTTGTCGTCGACGAGGCCAAGCCAGGCACTTGCCTTGCGTACCGATCCCATGGACGCCTCCTCTCACAGCGGTCTTTCATGCTTTCCGCATCCCTATGGTCATCCATGATGCGGACGGTGCGCCAAGTGGATAGACGCCGCGCGGGGGGTTTGTGACGGTACTGGTGCACAGCGAATCCGTCGAGAGTCCTTGTGTCCCAAGGGTCGTGCCGCAAACGGCTGCTGACTGTGAGTGAAATATGATTTCTCACGGCGTACGGGTGATGGCCGGTGCGTACGGGTGAATGCGGGGCCGGTACGCTGCCGCAGCTCAAGCCCAGTTCAACGCGGTACGCACCACGGGGGATCATCGTGTTCGGAATCGTCAGGCCCTGCCGTCATCGGCTCGGTGAGAGCCTCACTCATCAGTGGATGGCGCATTTGTGCGGGCTGTGTCTCGCGCTGCGCAAGGACCACGGACAGTTCGCGCGGCTCGTGACGAACTACGACGGCCTGCTGATATCGGTTTTGACGGAGGCTCAGGCCGGGCGAGGCGGGGGAGGGCGGCGTACGGCGGGCCCCTGTCCCCTGCGCGGGATGCGTACCGCCTCCGTCGCGCAGGGCGAGGGGGCACGGCTCGCGGCCGCCGTCTCACTGGTGCTCGCCTCGGCCAAGGTGCGCGACCATGTCGCCGACGGCGACGGGCTGCTGGCCCGCAAGCCGGTGGCGCTCGCCGCCCGCCGGGTCGCCGCGAGCTGGGGCCGGGCCGGGGAGCGGACCGGCTCGGGCGTCGGGTTCGACACCGCCGTACTCGTCGACGCCGTGGACCGGCAGGTCGGCATCGAGGCGCTCGCCGGGCCCGGCACGTCCCTGCTGACGGTCACCGAACCGGCCGAGACCGCGACCGCGGCGGCCTTCGCGCACACCGCGGTCCTGGCCGGCCGCCCCGGCAACGCCGAGCCGCTCGCCGAGGCCGGCCGCCTCTTCGGCCGGCTCGCGCATCTGCTGGACGCCGTGGAGGACAGGGAGGCTGACGCCGCGTCGGGCGCCTGGAACCCCCTCGCCGCGACCGGGACGTCCCTGACGGAGGCCCGGCGGCTCGCCGACGACGCCGTGCACGGGATCCGGCTGGCGCTGCGGGAGGCAGCGTTCACGGACGCGAAGCTCGCGCACCGGCTGCTCGTCCACGAACTGCGCACCTCCGTGGACCGGGCCTTCGGCACCGCCTCCTGCGCGCACGGGGCCACGCTGTCCGGCGCGTCGCCGACCGGCCCGTACGCCCCGCCCGGCGGGCCGGGTGCCCCGCTGCCCCCGGAGCCGCCGCACCGCGACCGGCGCGGGCTGCTCACCGGGTGCGCGGTGTGGCTGGGGCTGGCCTGTACGTGCCAGATGTGCTGCGGGGAGTTCGCCGACCCGTGGAGCCGGGAGCGCCGGCAGGGGCTGTGCGCCGGCACCGACTGCAGCGGCTGCGGTGACTGCTGCACCTGCTGCGACTGCTGCGGGAAGTGCTGCGGTGACGGGTGTGATTGCGGATGCGACGGGTGTGACTGCGGCTGCAACTGCTGACCTCGCGGGTCGGGAGGGTGTCGTGCGGGGAGCATCGGCCGGCTGGACGTGCTCAAGGGACGTCGGCCTCGTCGGCCTCGCCGTGCGGGCCGACGCGGTCGGCGTACGGGGCCGGGGCGCTGCCCGCCGTACGGCGAGGGCCGCACCGGACGGGGGAGGTGCGGACGCGGGGAGGTGCGGACGGGCGGGCGCGTGGCCCGAATCCCGGCGGTGCGCGGGGTCACCCCCGGCGGCGGGAGGCGGCGGTCCGGGCGATCGGTCCGGGCGGCGGCTCGGGGGGCGGCTCGGCGTGGGTGATTTTCGGCGATGCCGCGAGCGGGGGCAGCGGCTGCCGGCGTACGGCCGCCGTGCCGGACGCGGGGGCCGCACGCCGGGGCGGCCCCACCCCGCGCTGCGACCGCCGTGACGTCGGCCGACCACCTCCTCTGCCCTTGTCCCGCCACCGGGAACCACCACTGGCCGTCGTGGCCGGGGCGGGCAGCGCACGCCGCGCCGACGGCCGGCCGGAACGGACCGATCCACACAGGTGGTTCAAAGGTTGACGGCCGAAAGGCGCCCTTGCGCCGACCGTCCGTTCGGCCGAATACTCCCCCTCAGCGCTTGTCAGGAGCACGGCGTGTCCGGAATCCGGTCGCTCGGCTCCCTGACTGCGCCTCACGGGCCCACAACCCCACGAGGGCCCCCGACTTCCCATGTGGAGGAACGACAAGTGAGGATCAAGCGCACCACCCCCCGCAGCGGCATTTCGAGACGGACCCGGCTGATCGCCGTTTCCACCGGCCTCGTTGCCGCCGCCGCGATCGCGATCCCCAGCGCCAACGCGGCAGACACCCCCACCACGTTCAGTGCCTCCGAGCTCAAGAGCGTGAACAGTTCCGTGCTCAAGGCCGACATCCCCGGCACCGCCTGGGCCGTCGACAGCAAGACCAACCGCGTCCTCGTCACCGTCGACAGCACGGTCTCCGAGGCCGAGATCGCGAAGATCAAGGAGCAGGCGGGCGGCAACGCCGACGCGCTCACGATCAAGCGCACCCCCGGCAAGTTCAACAAGCTGATCCAGGGCGGCGACGCCATCTATGCGAGTAGCTGGCGCTGTTCCCTCGGCTTCAACGTCCAGAACAGCAGCGGCGTCCAGTTCTTCCTGACCGCCGGCCACTGCACCGACGGCGCGGGCACCTGGTACTCCAACTCGGGGCGCACCACGGTCATCGGCACGACCACCGGCTCCAGCTTCCCGGGCAACGACTACGGCATCGTGCGCTACAGCGGGTCCGTCGCCCGGCCCGGCACCGCCAACGGGGTGGACATCACCCGCGCGGCCACGCCCGCCGTGGGCACCACCGTCATCCGCGACGGCTCCACCACCGGTACGCACAGCGGCCGGGTCACCGCCCTCAACGCGACCGTCAACTACGGCGGCGGCGACGTCGTCTCCGGTCTGATCCAGACCACCGTCTGCGCCGAGCCCGGCGACTCCGGCGGCTCGCTCTACGGCAGCAACGGCACCGCGTACGGCCTGACCTCCGGCGGCAGCGGCAACTGCTCCTCCGGCGGAACGACGTTCTTCCAGCCCGTCACGGAGGCCCTCAGCGCCTACGGCGTCAGCATCTACTGAGGCCCTGGTCGCACTTCGGCACCCGTACGTCCTGTCACGCAGTCGGCGGCAGGGGAGCCCTCGCACACACCTGATGTGCGGGGGCTCCCCCTTGTCCGGGTGCCGGGTGCCGGGTGCCGGGTGCCGGGTCCGCCGTCGACGTCCGGACGGTCACCACCGCGGCTGCTCCGGACGGTGGGGGCGGTGGCCGCCGAGAAGAACCCGACGCTGGTGCTGCCGTTCCCGGTGGAGCCGCTGTGGTTCCTGAAAGCAAGGGTCGATTTCAGGCCAGGGCTGGACCCCGCGGGTCGAGCAGGGTCACTCGTGCGTGGTGTGTGCGGGGCGAACGCCTCGGGTGACCGCCGGCCGCCGCCTGCCCCGCAGTGCCGCCGCCAGCGGCGTGACCACGACCCCGCCGAACGCCCAGGCCGACAGGACCAGCAGCGAGGCGGTGATGTCGTGGCCCTGGAAGTAGGCGATCGAGCGCGCCGCCCAGGTCCCCGCGCCCGGCGGCAGCGCCGGACCGATCGCCTTCCAGAACGGCGGGAGCAGGGGAGGCGGGAGGGCGCCGCCCGCGCTCGGGTTGCCCAGGATCACCACGATCAGGATGACCAGGCCGATGCCGGCCAGCCCGAAGACGCCCTGGAACGCGAGCGTGGCCGCGCCGACCGCGAAGACGACCAGCGCGCCGAGCCCCCAGAAGGCCGCGAGGCCGCCCGGCAGGGCCCCCAGGACCGGCCCGGCGATCAGCGCGCCGCCGAGTCCGCCGACGAGCGCCACCAGGGCCATGGCCAGGAGCCGGATCACCGCGCGCCTCGGGGTGGAACGGCCGGCGCCGGCGCTGATCGTCATGATCGACGCGCACAGGTATCCGCCCACGCACCAGCCCACGGTCAGGTAGAAGGAGGAGAGCCCGTTGGCGTCCCGGGTGTCGGCCGGGACCACGTCGACGGTCCTCGCGGTGCGTCCCTCGGACTTCTCCAGGGTGGCGGTGAGCGTCTCCAGGGTGGTGGCCAGCACCCGTCCGCCGCCGGTGGCGACCAGCAGGGTGTCGGTGGTGCCGGCCGGGTCGACGACCAGGGCGCCGTCGATCTCCCGGTGCGTGATCTGCCGGCGGGCCGTCGCCTCGTCGGCCACCGGGCGCGGGTCCAGGGGCGAGCCGGACAGCCGCTCCAGCCGGGTCACGGTCTGCTGGGCGGCGGCCGGGGGTGCGACGACCCCGAAGGGCACGTCCCTGGGCTTCGGATCGTGCAGCGCCCCCACGTAGGAGGCGATGAACAGCAGATGGAGGGCGACCACGCCGACGACCAGCAGCGTGGCCCGCGGGGTGACGGCGTCCTTCACCTCGGCGAGAAAGGAGCCGGGGGGGCTCCCCGCGGTGTCGGCGCCGGTGGTCCGCGTCATGCCCCCAGGGTCCGGGCCGTGGAGCGTTTGTGCAGGTGGGACGGGGCCGAACGGATGTCGTACACACATTCGAGAATTGGTCTATGGTGGGGGTGAGGTAGCTGGGAACAAGTGTTCGAGGGCCTGACCGGGGCTCAGTGCGGGAGGTGTGCGGTGCCGGGTTTCACGCATCTGAACACCGTCTCCGGGTTCTCCCTGCGGTACGGCGCCTCGCACCCGGAGCGGCTGGCCGAGCGTGCCTCGGAGCGGGGCATGGACGCCCTCGCCCTCACCGACCGCGACACCCTCGCCGGGACGGTCCGCTTCGCCAAGGCCTGCGCGAAGGCGGGCGTCCGTCCGCTGTTCGGGGTGGACCTGGCGGTGGAGCAGACCCCGCGGGATGATTCCGCAGGAGGAGACACGTCCGTACGACGGGGAAGGCACCGCACCCCCGTGCGCGGCGGCGCCTTCATCGACGAGTCGGCACCCCGCGCCACCTTCCTCGCCCGGGACGGCGCCCGCGGCTGGGCCGACCTGTGCCGGATCGTCACGGCGTCGCACGCGGGGCAGGGCACGCCCCTGCTGCCTTGGGCCGACAACAGGGGAGACGGCCTGACCGTCCTGCTCGGCCCCGCCTCCGACGTCGGCCGCGCCCTCGCCGCCGGCCGCCCCGACCGCGCGGCCCGGCTCCTCGCCCCCTGGCGGGAGACCTACGGCGACGCCCTGCGCCTCGAAGCCGTCTGGCACGGCCGCACCGGCACCGGTCCCGGCTCCCTGCGCCTGGCCGCCCGTACCGTCGGCTTCGCCGCCGAGCAGCGGATCCGGCCCGTGCTCAGCAACGCCGCCCGGTACGCCGACCCCGGCCTCGGCCCGGTCGCCGACGTCCTGGACGCCGCCCGCCGCCTCGTCCCCGTCGACCCGGCCCGGGAACTGGACTCCGGCGAGGCCTGGCTCAAGGACCCGGGCGCCATGCTCCAGGCGGCCGAGCGGATCGTCGAGGCCGCGGGCTTCCGCCGTGACACCGCCCACCGTCTGCTGGAGCAGACGCAGGCCACCGCCGCCGAGTGCCTGGTCGACCCCGAGGACGACCTCGGCATCGGCACCGTCCACTTCCCCGAGCCGCACCTCGTCGGCGCGGGCCGCCGCACGGCGCAGCGGGCGCTGGCCTCACGGGCGGCGGCGGGGATGGTGCTGCGGGGGTACACCGGCAGGCGCGCGTACTGGGAGCGGATGCACCGGGAGCTGGACATCATCGCCCACCACGGCTTCGCCTCCTACTTCCTGACGGTCGCTCAGGTGGTGGACGACGTACGGGCGATGGGCATCCGGGTGGCCGCGCGCGGCTCCGGCGCCGGTTCCCTCGTCAACCACCTGCTCGGCATCGCGCACGCCGACCCGGTCGAGCACGGGCTGCTGATGGAGCGCTTCCTGTCCAGGGAGCGGACCGTCCTGCCCGACATCGACATCGACGTGGAGTCGGCCCGCCGGCTGGAGGTCTACCGCGCGATCATCGGCCGGTTCGGCACCGAGCGGGTCGCGACGGTCGCGATGCCGGAGACGTACCGGGTGCGGCACGCGATCCGGGACGTCGGCGCGGCCCTGTCCATGGACCCGGCCGACATCGACCGCATCGCCAAGTCCTTCCCGCACATCCGCGCCCGCGACGCCCGCGCGGCGCTCGACGAACTGCCCGAACTCAGGCGGCTGGCGGGGGAGCGGGAGCGGTACGGCCGGCTCTGGGAACTGGTCGAGGCCCTCGACGCCCTCCCGCGCGGAGTCGCCATGCACCCCTGCGGCGTGCTCCTGTCCGACGCCTCCCTCCTCTCCCGTACGCCGGTGATGCCGACCAGCGGCGAGGGGCTGCCGATGTCCCAGTTCGACAAGGACGACGTCGAGGATCTCGGGCTGCTCAAGCTCGATGTGCTGGGCGTGCGGATGCAGTCGGCGATGGCGCACGCGGTCGCGGAGGTGGAGCGGGTGACGGGGGACCGGGTCGACCTGGACTCGGTCGAGGAGGGCGACCCGGCGACGTATCAGCTCATCCGGTCCACCGAGACGCTCGGCTGCTTCCAGATCGAGTCGCCGGGCCAGCGGGACCTGGTCGGGCGGTTGCAGCCGGCCACCTTCCACGACCTGGTCGTCGACATCTCGCTGTTCCGGCCCGGCCCGGTCGCCGCCGACATGGTGCGGCCGTTCATCGAGGCGCGGCACGGGCGGGCGCCGGTCCGTTATCCGCACCGGGACCTGGAAGGGCCGCTGAGGGAGACGTACGGAGTCGTCGTCTTCCACGAGCAGGTCATCGACATCGTGGACATCATGACCGGCTGCGGGCGCGGCGAGGCGGACCGGGTGCGGCGCGGGCTGTCCGACCCGGAGTCGCAGGGGCGGATCCGGTTCTGGTTCGCGCAGCACGCGGCGGCGAACGGCTACGACGCAGAAACGATTCAGCGGACCTGGGAGATCGTCGAGGCCTTCGGGTCCTACGGCTTCTGCAAGGCGCACGCGGTCGCCTTCGCCGTACCGACGTACCAGTCGGCGTGGCTGAAGGCGCACCACCCGGCCGCCTTCTACGCGGGGTTGCTCACGCACGACCCCGGGATGTATCCGAAGCGGCTGCTGCTGGCGGACGCGCGGCGGCGCGGGGTGCCGATCCTGCCGCTGGACGTGAACGAGTCGGGCGTCGCACACAGGATCGAACTGGTGTCTGAATCTTCTGGAGGGCCGGAGGGGCCGGAGGGGCCGGAGGGGCCGGGGAAGGTCTGGGGGCTGCGCCTCGCCCTCTCCGACGTGCACGGCATCAGCGAGGCCGAGGCGGCGCGGATCGCGGACGGGCAGCCGTACGCCTCGCTGCTCGACTTCTGGGAGCGGGCCCGCCCGAGCCGGCCGCTCGCCGGGCGGCTCGCGCAGGTGGGCGCGCTGGACGCGTTCGGCGCCAACCGCCGTGATCTGCAACTGCACCTGACCGAGCTGCACCGGGGCTCCCGGGGCCCGGGCGCCGGCGGGGGCCAGCTTCCGCTGGCGGGCGGCCGGAAGACGGCCCCGGCCGGGCTGCCCGACCTCTCCTCGGCGGAGAGGCTCAGCGCCGAACTGGGCGTGCTGTCCATGGATACCTCGCGCAACCTGATGGACGACCACCGCGCCTTCCTCGACGAGCTGGGCGTGCTGTCGGCACGCCGGCTGCGCGAGGCGCGGCACGGGGAGACCGTGCTGGTCGCGGGCGCCAAGGCGGCCACCCAGACGCCGCCGGTCCGCTCCGGCCGACGCGTCATCTTCACCACCCTGGACGACGGCACCGGCCTGGTCGACCTCGCCTTCTTCGACGACTCGCACGACACCTGCGCCCACACCGTCTTCCACTCCTGGCTGCTGCTGGTGCGCGGGGTGGTGCAGCGGCGCGGCCCGCGCAGCTTCAGCGTGGTGGGCGCCGCGGCCTGGAACCTCGCCGAGCTGATCGAACTGCGCGCCGAGGGCGGGGTCGACGCGGTCGCGGCCCGGCTGGCCCGGACGGCGGCCGGGCCGGACGGGCCGGGAGGGGCGGGCGCCCCGGACGGCGACGGCGACGGCGACGGCGCGTACCGGGCCCGGATCGCCGGGTCGGACGGGCGGCCCGCGCCGGCCGGGTCCGCGGCCCGGGATCCGCTGGAAGCCGCCCGCGCCCGCAGCATCCGGATGACCACCGGATACGAGATGCATCCATGGGCGGATCTGCGGCCCGCGGGCGAAGGGCCCGCGAGCGGAAGGAAGTTGTGGCACCAGAGTCCGGGGAGTGCGGGATGACCATCCTCTGCGTACGTTTCCAGCTGCCGCCGATGTACGAGGCGGCCCTACCGGGTCTGCTCGGGTTGCTCGAGGAGTTCACGCCCGTCGTCGAGGCGCTGCCGCCGGACGGGGCGCTCGCCGACCTGCGGGGCGCCGAACGCTACTTCGGGCGCAGCGCGGTGGAGCTGGCGTCGGTGATCCGGGTCCGGGCGCTCGCCCTGTACGGCGTCGACTGCGTGATCGGCGCCGGGCCGGGCCCGATGCTGGCCCGCGTCGCGCTGCGGGACGCCGAGCCCGGGGTGACCCGCGCGGTGCCCGAGGACGCCGTCGCCGCGTTCCTCGCCGACAAGCCGGTCGCCGCGCTTCCCGGCGTGGGCGCCGCGACCGCCCGCACCCTGGGCGAGTACGGGCTCGACACTCTCGGTCTGGTCGCCGCCGCGCCGCTGTCCACGCTCCAGCGTCTGGTGGGCGCGAAGACCGGGCGTGAGCTGCGGGAGAAGGCGGGCGGCATCGACCGCGGCCGGGTGGTGCCGAACGCCGTCTCCCGATCACTGGCCACCGAACGCCCTTTCCAACGCGACGAGTTGGACGCCGGCCGGCACCGGCGTGCCCTGCTCTCGGCCGCCGAGGAGCTGGGCGCCCGGCTGCGCGCCCTGGGCAAGGTCTGCGGCACCCTGACCCTCACCGTCCGCTACGCCGACCGTTCCTCGACGACGCGTACCCGCACCCTCAAGGAGCCGACCGCGCACTCGGCGGCGCTGACGAAGGCGGCCTACGGCATGTACGAGGCGCTCGGCCTCCAGCGCGCCCGGGTCCGCTCCGTCGCCCTGCGCGCCGAGGCCCTCGGCCCCGCCGAACAGGCCTCCTACCAGCTCGCCTTCGACCCCGTGGACGAGAAACTCCGCCGCGTCGAGGAGGTCGCGGACCGCGCGCGGGCGAAGTTCGGACCGCGGGCGGTGATGCCCGGGGCGCTGGCGGCGTGAGGCCTGGCCGTCGGGCCCTTGGCTCAGTTGGCCCACGGCGGCGCGATGCGGGTGCCGTCGGCGAGTTCCGCCTCCAGGCCGATGGAGGTGGTCACCCAGGAGGTGGCGGTCTCGGCCGTCGGGTTCTCGACGGCGAGTGTGGCGCCGGGGTTGATGATCACGGTGTCGCCCGCGCCGACGCGGTGGGCATGGCCGTCCAGGGTCATCAGCAGTTCGCCGCTGAGCACATGGAAGATCTCCTCCCGGTCGACCGTGTGGGCGGGCGCCTTCGTCCCCGCCGGGATCTCGCCCCGCCAGGCGCACAGCTCCTTGCTGCCGGTGCGGGGAGTGGCGTACGAGACGAAGCGGGCGCCATGGATCTCGTGAGTGACGGCCTCGGACGAGCGGATGACGGGCACGGGGGTCTCCAGTCGCAATATGGTCAAGCAGCTTGACTATCTTCCTGGCTCTATAGTCAAGCTGCTTGACCGACCCGTCAAGGGTGTTTCAATGCGTCCGTGCAGAACTCCGAAGCCATGGCCCTGTCCGCCACCCTGCTCGCCGTCGCCGGTGACCTCACGCACCGCATCCACGAGGGGGTCGTCGCCCGTGGCTTCGAGGACCTCAGGCCCGCGCACGGGTTCGCGTTCGCCCGGCTCGCCCCGGACGGGGCGACCGCCACCGACCTCGCGGCCCACCTCGGGGTGAGCAAGCAGGCCGCCAGTCAGCTCGTCGACGAGATCGTGCGCAAGGGGTACGCCGAGCGCCGGCCGCATCCCGAGGACGCGCGGGCCCGGCTGGTCGTGCTGACCGAGTCGGGGTGGGCCTGCACCCGGGCGGCGGAGGAGGCGGCGGCGGAGGCCGTCGGGGCCTGGGCCGAGCTGCTCGGCGAGGGCGAGGTGCGCGCGCTGCGCGAGCGACTGGGGCGCATCGCCCCCTCCGGCCCGCTGCGGCCCAGCTGGTGAGGGGGGTCTGTCCGGCCTGAGCCGCCGGACAGACCCCGCCCCCGTCGGGGCCCCGCCCCGTGCCGGCTCTAGCGACCGCGCCGGCCGCCGCTCACCGTCCGGCGGCGGACCGACGCGAACAGTGCCGCCGAGCCGAGCGCCAGCGCGGCCGCCCCGCCCATGGCCAGGTACGGCGTGCTGTCGTCGCCGCCGGTCTCGGCGAGGTTCGCGGAGACACCGGCCGCCCTCGGCTCGTTGGGTGCGGAGTCCGCGGTCCCCGTGACCGGTTCGGCTGCCGGGTCCGCTGCCGGGTTCGTCGCCTGAGCCGCTGTCGGGTCCGCTTCCGCCTCCGACTCCGACTCCGTCTGTGGTTCGGCCGACGTGCCGGCGTCCTGGTCGCCGTGCCCGTGGTGTTCGATCGTCGACTTGTCGGCACCGTCCTCGATCTGCTGCTCGGAGGGGGCGGAGGCGCTCGGGGCCGGGGTGCCGCCACCGCCCGCGCCGGCCGTGCCGGCGCCGCCGCCGAAGTCGACGTCCGAGCAGGAGTAGAACGCCTCCGGACTGTCCGAGCGCTGCCAGACCGCGTACAGCAGGTGCCGGCCGGTGCGCTCGGGGAGGGTGCCGGAGAACGTGTAGTGGCCGCCCGCCGCGACCGGGTCGGTGGCCGTCGCCACCGGGCGCGCCAGATCCAGGTCGTCCCAGCCCAGCGGCTGCGCCGGGTCGTACCCGGGCTTGGTGGCGTACACCGTGAAGGTGCCCTTGTGCGGGGCCGTCACGCGGTACTCGAAGGTGTACGGCCCGGCGCTCACGGCCGTCGCGGGCCAGTCGGCGCGGGCCAGGTCGAGCCCTTTGAACGCGTCGTTGCCGGCGCTGCACAGCCTGCCGTCCGGGATCAGCGTCTGGTGCCGCCCGTTCGCGTCGCCGATGCGTATGCCGTTCCAGTCGTACAGCGCCTGGGTCCCGCCGGCCGCGACCGCCGCCTTGCACGCGGCCGACGAGGGGCTCTCCGGACCCTCCGCGTAGCACTGCGCGACCCGGCTGACCGGATCGCCCATCGAACCGTGCGCGGACGCGGGCGCGGCGGCCAGGACGGCCAGGGCCAGCGGGGTGATGCCGGCGGCGGCGACGGTGGCGACCCTGTGGCGTGCGGGCATGCGGAACTCCTCGGAACGGTCGCTCGGTTCAGGTTCATGGGGCCGGAACCCGTGGGGGACGAGCAGCAAGCTAGCCCCTGACGACCGCGAAAACGCCTGCTGGAGGCGGGTGGGGGAGATCCTTATGGCGCCTTTAAGGGAGCGCTAACCGAGGGCTCAGGTCGGGAGCGCGCATCGGCGGGACGGATACGGTGCCCGGCATGACAGGCGACGAGATCCGGCTGGCCGTGACGGCGGACGTACCGGCCGTGAAGAGCGTGACCGACGCGGCGTACCACCCTTACATCGCGCGCATCGGGGTGGTGCCGCGGCCCATGGAGGCGGACCACGCGGCGAACGTGGCCGAGGGGAAGGTGTTCGTGACGGGGGAACCGGTGACGGGCCTGGTGGTGATCGAGGCGCACGAGGACCACCTGTATCTCGACAGCATCGCCGTCCACCCCGACGCGCACGGCACGGGGGTGGGGGGACGGCTGCTGCGTTTCGTGGAGGCACGCGCGCGTGCGCTGCGCCGTCCCGAGATCAGGCTCCACACCCACGCGATGATGCGGGAGAACCAGGAGATCTACCCGAAGTTCGGCTACCAGGTCGTGGAGCGGCGCGTGGACGGGCCCTACGACCGTGTCCATTACCGCAAGCGGCTGGACTGAGGGCGCTCGGCGCCCTTACCCGTCGGGCCACCATGTGCGCGCGATGTCCTTGCGGACCTCCGGACGTCCCGCGGGGCGCTCGTCGGCTTCCTCGCGGACTCGGGAGTCCGTCTTCTTCAGGGGCTTGTGCACGGTCACACGGCGCATGGCTGCCTCCTTCAAGGACTACCGAGTTCCGCGATCTCACGGAGGTAGACCCGTTGAGGGAGAGTTCCTCATCGGCTGCTGTTCTGTCAGTGGCGGTTGTCACGATTCGACTGTCAGTGGCGGGTGTCACTCTGGGGCGCATGACGAACGAGAGTGACGGCACGACCTCGGAGGGTGTCGACTGGGACGCGCGGGCCGCGTCCTTCGACGACGAGCCGGACCACGGCCTGCGCGACCCGCAGGTGCGCCTGGCCTGGGCCGAACGGCTGCGCGGCTGGCTGCCCCGGGCCGCGGCCGACGTCCTGGACCTCGGCTGCGGCACCGGCAGTCTGTCGCTCCTCGCGGCCGAACAGGGGCACCGCGTCACCGGGGTGGACCGGTCCCCGGCCATGGTCGGCCTCGCGCGCGCCAAGCTCGCCGGCCGTGACGCGGTGTTCCTCGTCGGTGACGCGGTGGACCCGCCGGTGGGAGAAGAGCGGTTCGACGCGGTGCTCGTGCGGCACGTGCTGTGGACGCTGCCCGACCCCGGCCGGGTGCTGCGGCACTGGCGGGGCTTCCTCCGCCCCGGCGGCCGGCTGGTGCTGATCGAGGGCGTGTGGGGCACCGCCGACCCGGTCGGCATACCCGCCGACCGGCTCACCGCCCTGCTCGCCCCGCTCGGCGGGCCCGTGCGCGTGGACCGGCTGTCGGACGACGCGCGGCTGTGGGGCAAGGACGTGGACGACGAGCGGTACGCGGTGGTGGCGACGGCCGGCTGAGCGGCGCAGCGGCGTCGGCCACGTGCGGTTCGTCGGCGTCCGGGCCCGCACCGGGACGGCCGGCGCGGGCGGCGGTCACGTGAGCAGCGTGGCGAGGCCGTCCCCGCGGGCCAGCGACTCCAGGGCGTCGAGGGCGGCCACGGCGGCGGACGCGGCTCGCGGGTCCCGGTCGGCCAGGCCGCTCTCGGCGAACTCGTCCTCGTCCAGCCGGCGGACGTCCGTGCCGTCGCCCGAGACCCACAGGTCCAGGTCGAGGTCCTCGACGACGAGCTCCGTACCCGAGACAGTCGCCGGGCGCGTGATGTCGCAGTACCAGCCCTTCACCGCGCCGGCCGCGTCGCGGACCTCCTTCACGGCGTACCAGCGGTCACGCCAGTAGTACTCGGTGAAGACGTCGCCCGGCTCGAAGCGGACGAAACCGAAGTCACGAACCCCGTCCCCGGCCCAGGGCGCGCGGACCGCGACACGCGTGCCGTCGTCCTGGAGGAGCACACTGGGGTAACGGATCTTCGTACGGCCCGCCTTGACGAGGACGATCTCCACCTCACGGGGCGGCTCAGCCGAGTTCGCGGACATACCGCACCTCCGTCGCGCAGATCTCGTAACCGAACCACTTGTTGATCGCGATCATCGGCTCGTTGCCGGCGTCGTTCCCGGTGAACGCCTCGACGAGTCCGGCGGCGCGGGCGCGGTGCAGGGAGTCGTTCTTCGCCAGCTTGGCCAGGCCACGGCCGCGGAAGGCGCGGGCGGTGCCGGTCATGACGGTGCCGTAGCGGGTGCCGCCGTCCGTGCGGGCCGCGCTGAAGGCGGCGGGACGCCCCTCGACCACGGCCACGGAGGTCAGCTCGGCACTGAAGAGCGGGTGCTGCCAGGTGCTCTCCAGCCAGGCCTCGTAGTCGGTGAACTCGTAGTCGATGTCGCTCGGCTCGTCCGACGTCGTCTCCGCGTCCAGCTCGAACAGCGGGCGCGGGTCGTCCGCGAAGTCGGCGCCCCTGCGCAGCTCCACCCCCGGCGGCAGGGGCTCGCGCGGCGGCAGGGCGCCGTTCGCCAGATCCAGGCGCAGGAAGTGGGCGGTGCGGCTGCCCCGGTAGCCGTGCCGTTCGGCGAAGGCGCGGTTGCCCGGCTCGTCCAGGACCCAGGCGAAGAGCCGGGTCGCCCCCCGAGCGGCCAAGTACTCCTCGGCGGCGCGCACCAGGCCCGAGCCGGCGCCGCGACCGGTGCGCTCGGGGTGCACGTACACGTTGACGTACCCCTGGCCGGGCTCCGCGCTGTCGTGAACGAGCCCCACCTGGGCCGTGCCGACCACCTCGCCGCCCTCCTCCGCGACCAGGGGCCGGTAGTGGGAGCCGGGGTGGGCGTGGGCGAGGTCGTGGGTGAGGGAGTCCGGGGTGACGAGGTAGAACGGG
Source organism: Streptomyces sp. NPDC003011 (assembly GCF_053591515.1). Taxonomy (NCBI): domain Bacteria; kingdom Bacillati; phylum Actinomycetota; class Actinomycetes; order Kitasatosporales; family Streptomycetaceae; genus Streptomyces; species Streptomyces sp. NPDC003011. The sequence continues at coordinate 69,093 of NZ_JBSFTY010000012.1, read as the reverse complement.
AGAGCGAGCCGGCGGACGCGGGCGAAGCCCTCGACGTCGGCCCGGACCTCGGGGCGCAGATCGCGCACAGTCATAGTCATATGGGCGGAGGCTATGCGGGAGCCGCGTCCCGGTGCCTCTCATTTTCCGCCCGGGTGCGGGACAATCGCCTGCGTGACCTTGAAGATCCACATCGACGAGAGTGCCCCGCCGTACGAGCAGGTGCGCGCGCAGATCTCCGAGCAGGCACGGTCGGGAGTCCTGCCGGTGGGCTACCGGCTGCCGACCGTGCGGGGGCTGGCCGAGTCGCTGGGCCTTGCCGCGAACACGGTCGCCAAGGCGTACCGGGCGCTGGAGGGGGACGGGGTGATCGAGACGCGGGGGCGCAACGGCACCTATGTGGCCGCCGCGGGCTCGGCGGCGGAACGGGAACTCGTGTCGGCCGCCCAGGCCTACGTGGAGCGGGCTCGACGGCTCGGGCTGGACGAGAGCGCGGCGCTCGTCGCGGTACGGGATGCCCTGCGGGCGGCTTACGGGGGGAGTTGAGCGGGGCCGCAGAAAAAACGGGCACGGCCGGTTCGGAGCCAGCCGCCGGCAGGGGGTGCGCCCACGACTCACGGAGTGCGGGTCGGTGTCAGCCCCGTCGCAGCCGCCGCCCGCGCGAACACCACCGCGTCCCTCACCGCCGCCGCGTTCGGGTCGTTGTTGAAGTAGGCGAAGACGTCCTCGCCGTGCGCCCAGGTGGCCGCGATCCGCTCGGCCCACGTCTTCAGGGACTGCCGGCCGTAGTGGGGCCAGGCGCGGGCCCGGCCGACGTGGAAGCGGACGTAGCCCCAGTCGGTGGTGCGCCACAGCGGGGTCGCCGGGCGGGAGCGGACGTCGGCCCAGCACAGGGCGGCCCCGCGCGTCTCCAGCACCGTGCGCACTCCGGGCGTCCACCAGGAGTCGTGCCGGGGTTCGACGGCGACCCTGGTGCCGGCCGGGAAACAGGCCAGGCAGACGTCCAGGAGACCGGGGTCGGCGCGCAGGGTCGGCGGCAGCTGGAGCAGCACCGGGCCGAGCCGGTCGCCCAGGCCCGCCGCGTGGCTCATCAGGCGGTGCACCGGCTCCTCGGGGTCCTTCAGCCGCTTGATGTGGGTCAGATAGCGGCTGGCCTTGACCGCGACGACGAAGTCCGGCGGGGTGCGCTCCCGCCAGGCCTCGAAGGTCTCTCGGGACGGCAGCCGGTAGAAGGCGTTGTTGATCTCGACCGTCGCGAAGCGCGTCGCGTACTCCTCCAGCCACAGCCGGACGGGAGACCCGGCCGGGTAGAGAGCGCCCCGCCAGTCCTTGTACTGCCACCCCGAGGTACCGACGAACAGGGTCATACCTTCATGAAAGCACTACAGATACAGCCCCGCGTCCGCCCTGCCGCGCGGCTCCGGCAGCGCCGTCGGTGACGTGCCCCGGCGCAGCGCGTACAGCTCCGCCAGCGTCGCGCCCTCGCGGTCGACGCCCTCCTCGGTGCCCAGCCAGGTCACCGCCTCCCGGCGGGTCAGCGGCCCCACCTCGATGCGGGCCAGGCAGCGGCCGGGGCGGACCACGGCCGGGTGGAGGCGCTCCAGGTCCTCGTTGGTCGTCACGCCGACCAGGACGTTGCGGCCCTGGCCCAGCAGGCCGTCGGTGAGGTTGAGCAGCCGGGACAGCGCCTGGCCGGCGGTGTGCTTGGCCTCCCCGCGGATCAGCTCGTCGCAGTCCTCCAGCAGCAGCAGCCGCCAGCGGCCCTTGCCCGCCCCGTCCTCCTCGCCGATCGCGATGTCCATCAGATAGCCGACGTCACTGAACAGCCGCTCCGGGTCCAGCACGCAGTCCACCTGGCACCAGTCCCGCCACGACCGCGCCAGCGTCCGCAGCGCCGACGTCTTGCCGGTGCCGGGCGGGCCGTGCAGGAGCAGCAGCCGGCCGGCGATGTCCTCGGGGGTCGTCTTCATCAGACGGTCCATCGCGTCCGCCACCGGCGCGGTGTAGTTGGCCCGCACCTCGTCCCACGTGCCCGCGGAGATCTGGCGGGTGGTGCGGTGCGGACCGCGCCTGGGGGACACGTACCAGAACCCCATCGTCACGTTCTCCGGCTGCGGTTCGGGCTCGTCCGCGGCGCCCTCGGTGGCCTGGTCGAGGACCTTCTCGGCCAGCTCGGCGCTGGTCGCCGTGACCGTGACGTCGGCGCCGCGGTTCCAGCGGGAGATCAGCAGCGTCCAGCCGTCGCCCTCGGCGAGCGTCGCGCTGCGGTCGTCGTCGCGGGCCACGCGCAGCACTCGGGCGCCCGGCGGCATCAGGGTCGCTCCGGACCGGACGCGGTCGATGTTGGCCGCGTGCGAGTACGGCTGCTCGCCCGTCGCGAACCGGCCGAGGAACAGCGCGTCGACGACATCGGACGGTGAGTCGCTGTCGTCGACGTTGAGCCGGATCGGCAGAGCGTCGTGTGGGTTCGCAGACATGCCGCCATGATCCGGCACGCACGCGCCTCGTGCACCCGCTTTCCGCAGTGCGCCGGAGGTGTCGCCGGTCGCGTGGGCCCGCGGGGTGCGCCCCGGGGCCCGTTTCCGAGCTGTACGGCTACGACCTCTGCCCAGCGGGCACCCCGCCGGTTACCGTTGTCCTCGATGGGACGTCATGGGTGGAATTCGGGGGCTAGGCGGTGGCGGCTCACCGCGCTGCTCGGTGTGGGCGCGGCCGCTCTGGCCCTGCTCGTGACCCTGTTCCACACGCTTCCCGGGAACGGCGCGAGCACCGCCGGCACCTCCCGCGACGGCGACAAGGTGCACGGCACCCCGACCGCTCCCGCCGGCACGCCGAAGCCCGAGGTCGGCTGGGGCTTCACCCACACCCAGTTCAGCGCCGACGAGGGCAGCGCCGCCGCCACCGGGCGCGTCGAGGGGCTGCTGTCCAGGGCCGGGGGCCTGCCGCAGAACCAGCACATCATGGGCTGGGGCGCCGACAACCCCGAGCCGGTGAAGGGCCGTTACTCCTTCGAGGCGATGGACCGCCGCGTCGACTTCATGCGCGCCTCCGGCGCCACCCCCGTCATCACGCTGTGCTGCTCCCCGGACTGGATGAAGGGCGGCCGGGCCGGCGTCGACCACACGGACTGGAGCCAGGCCGCCCTGGAGACCGCTCCGTCCCCGGAGCACTACCAGGACTTCGCCGACCTGGCCGCGACCGTCGCCAAGCGCTATCCGGACGTACGCCACTTCGTCGTCTGGAACGAGTTCAAGGGCTTCTGGAACGACGCGGAGGCCCGCTGGGACTACGAGGGCTACACCGAGCTCTACAACCTGGTCCACAAGGCCCTCAAGAGCGTCGACGAGGACATCATGGTCGGCGGTCCCTACCTGGTGATGGACAGCCTCGACCCGCGCTCCGAGGACGCCTCCACCACCTTCACGGGCCCCTGGGGCGCCATGGACCAGCGCGTCCTGGACGCCTTCGCCCACTGGAACGAGCACAAGGCCGGCGCCGACTTCGTGGTCGTCGACGGCTCCAGCTACACCAACGACGACGAACTGCTGCCGGACGAGTTCGCGGCCACCGGCAAGTTCACCGCGGTGGGGAAGTGGGTACGGGCCCGGACCGGCGGCCTGCCGCTGTGGTGGGCCGAGTACTACGTCGAGCCCGGCGACGGCGACGACGAACGCAAGGGCTGGTCCGAGACCCACCGCGTCGCCGTCCAGGCCACCGGGATGATCGCCATGGCCGAGGGCGGCGCAACCTCCGGCTTCTACTGGAACCCGCAGAAGGAGAAGGGCGGCGACTGCGCGGGCTGCCTGTGGACACCGACCGACAGGGCAGGCGGCGGCGCGAAGCTGCCCATGTACGACCTCGTCTCCCGCTTCGGCGCGGAGTTCGGGCCGGGCACCGCCTACCGGACGGTGTCCGTCGCCGGCGACGACGCGCCCGGCATCCGGGTCCTGGCGACCGACGAGGCGGTCCTGGTCGTCAACACCCTCGACCGGCGGATCAGCGCGACGGTCGACGGCAGGCGGTTCACGATGCAGGCGTACGAGGTCAAGTGGCTGGACAGGCAAGCCGGCTGAACCACCTGCTCCGGCCGAACCACCTGCTCCGGCTGACGCGCCCGCTCCGGCCGAACCCCCTGATCCCGCCGCATCCCTTGCCGCGGTTCGGCCACCCGGCCGTCACTTCATCGTCAGGAACCGCTGGATCAGCGAGGCGGACAGCACCGCCAGCAGCGGCAGCGAGAACCAGAAGCTGCTCTGCAGCCACCGCAGCTGCCGCACACCGGGCCGCACCGCGACCCGGACGACCTCCCGTGCCGTCAGCAGCACGATCAGCGCGAGCGCCGCAAGGGCGCCGACCACCGACCAGGGCGTCCACGTCACCAGCGGCCCGACCGGACCGGGGTCCGCGGCCGGCACCTTGCCCTCGGGCTGCTTGCGCAGCGCGTACATCGTCACGTCGTCGTCGGCGAGGACCTTCCGCAGCTCCGGCCGGTCGTCCAGGTTCCGGACCAGCCGCGACTCCCACGTGCTCGGGTAGCCCACGTCCAGCTCCAGATAGACGACCTGACTCCGGTTGACCATCAGATACGAGTTCGGGCCGGCGTTCTTCAATGCCTTGACCAGGCCCGACACCAGCACCGGGTCGGCGGGCGCGAGCGTCGGCAGGTACTCGACCTTCTCCATGTCCCGGGCGCCCCACGGCATCGCGGGCGTCACGTTGGTCACCGTGTCGTTGCTCAGCCACAGCAGCCGGGCCGTCGGCTCGTCGTGGGCGTACAGGTAGTCCATGGCCGCGACCTCGCCGGGCCGGATCCGCTCGAACGGCTCGTTGCCCCAACGGGCCACCAGGAAACCGCCCATGAGGACCAGCCCCGCCATCAGCGCGGCCAGCGGGGCGAGGCTCACCCGGTCCTTGTCGCGTTCCTCGACGGTGACGCCGGTGCGCGGGAACAGGGCGAGAGCGGCGAGCAGGGCGGCGCCCGGCAGGGCGAACATGAAGACCCGCAGCGCCATCTCGCCGCCGTACGACTGCATGCCGAAGCCCAGGAACGGCACGAAGGCGAGGACCAGCAGCGACCGCTCGCGGTAGCCGTGCCAGCGCCTGCGCCACCAGCCCCAGCAGGCGAACGCCATCACCCCGCCGGCCAGCAGCACCCGCACGTACAGCACCAGCTTGTGCGTCGAACTGCCGCCCTCGATCCGCCCGGACACCGACGACGTGACGTTGCCGCTGACCCCGCCGACCCCGCCGAACATCTCGCCGAAGTGCCCGGACCAGTACGGCTCCGCCATGAAGCCCACCCAGGCCGTCACCATGACGCCGAACAGCAGGGGCAGGCCCCGCAGTTCACTGCGGCCGGCCAGGACGAGCACCGCGAGCACGCCCACCATCACGAAGGGGGTGAGCTGATGGGCCGGGACGCTCGCCGCGAACAGGCCGATCACGACCATCAGCAGCACGGCCCGCTGCCGCCGGTCCGTCGGCTCGACCTCGATCTCGCCGGGGCGCCGCCGGGCCCAGATCACGCCCGGTGCCCGGAACCAGACGAGCAGGATCGCCACGAACACCAGGTAGAGGAGGTAGGTGAAGCCCTGCGGGGAGAAGTAGTCCTGGCCGACCCAGCCGCTGAGCACGAAGATCCAGATGCCGGTCCACTTGGCCCGCCAGCTCGCCCGCATCGAGCGCACCAGCAGGAACATCGGCGCCAGGTAGAGGAGTTGGACGGCCGTCGGCCACCAGCGGATCACCTCGGTGAGGTCGCTGACTCCGCACGCCTCGGCGACGAACGCGGCCGCCGCGAAGAAGCCCGGCCAGCTCCAGCGCGCGTCCAGGTCGGGTACGGCCGATCCGGTCCGGTCGATGTAGTCGATGAATCCGAGGTGCTGCCAGGCCGTCGCGAAGCGCGGTTCCGTCTCGATCACCGCGGGCAGCGCGTGCAGCGAGACGACCGTCGCCAGCAGCGTCACCAGCAGCAGCGTCCGGTGCTCCCGGCCGAGCCACAGCAGCGAGGCGAACACCACGACCAGCAGCCCGGCACCGACCAGCGTGGGCGTCGGCAGCACGGAGACCAGCCCGAGCCCGCCCATCGCGTCCAGGTCGGCCTCGCCGAGCCGCAGCGCGGGCACCCAGTAGAGCAGCAGCGCGGCGGCCAGCAGACCGCCCAGGACGATCCCGACCCGGGTGGGCAGCGCCCCCGCGGGCTCCGGCACCTCGTCGGGCTCGGGCGCCCCGGCGCGTGCTGCGGCCTCCTCCCGTACGACGGACTCCTCCGGCGTCTCGAACGGGGCGTCCACCTCGGCCGGGCCCAGGGACGCCTCGGCACCCGGTTCCCGCTCCTCGGCCGGCAGGCCCACCTCGGGTCTCGCCGCCCAGGCCGGCCGGCGGTCCTCGGGAGCCCGGAACGCCACGGGCGTCCCGACGGGCGGGGTGCCGGGCGGGGTGCCGGGGCCCGGACGGACGTCGGGCCGGCGTTCCAGGTGGTCGAAGTCGACGCGGACGCCGAGGCCGAGCGTGTCCTGGTCGAGCCCCCAGGCGGGCCCGCGCCGGTGCGGTCCGGCCGGGACGGACACCTCGCGCGCCCCCAGGTCGGCGAGGTCCCCGTCGGGTGCCGCGCCCTCGGGCAGGTCGCCCGACGCGCCCCGGACGATCCTGTACAGCCTGGGCGCGGCGATCGTGACGATCACCGCCAGCGCGCAGATCTCCGCCACGCCCGCGCCGGCCAGGCCCATCCGGGGCAGCAGCAGCAGCGTCAGGCTGAGCACCAGCACGCACAACAGGCCCTGGAGCCAGGCCAGTCCGGCGGTCCGGCTCTGGGCGCGCAGCACCGCGAAGTACGTCTCCATGACGACCCGCAGCACCGCGCCGACCGCGAACCAGCGCAGCAGTGGTGTGGCCGCGTCCGCGTAGCCCGCGCCGAACACGCCGAGGATCCACGGCGCCCCGAAGAACAGGACGGCGGCCACCGGCAGCATGATCCGGGCCATCCGCCTGAGCGCGGCCCGGGTGTTGGCGGCCAGCCGGCGCGGGTCGTGCGAGCCCTCGACGGTCAGGGACGCGCCCATGTTGATGGCGAGCAGGTTGACGGTGCCGCCGATCGTGGCGGTGATGTAGAAGTACGCGTTGTCCTCGGCGCTGACCTGCGAGGCGATGATCACGGGGACCAGGTAGACGACGGCCAGCGAGAACAGCGAGCCCGTGTAGTCGCCGGCCAGGAACCGCCCGACCTCTTTCAGCGTCGGCGGCCGCGCGCGCTCGTCGGTCGCCTTCTCGTGCCGGGGCACCAGGCGCCGGAACACCAGCCAGCCGAGCGGCAGCACGGAGAACGCGATGGCCGCGACCCACGACACGAACACGCCGGTCGTCGGGATCGCCACGGCGAACGCGGCCAGCAGCCCCAGTTTCACCGCGGAGAACACCGTGTTGCCGACCGGCACCCACAGCGCGCTGCGCAGCCCGGTCAGCACCCCGTCCTGGAGCGTCAGCAGGGACCAGGCGACGACGGCCACCACGAAGCCGAGCCCGTACAGCGGCCCGTGCAGGAAGCGGTACGACGGCCCCCACAGGTCCAGGGTGAGCAGGAAGACGAGGGCGGCCAGCGCCACGATCACCGAACTGCCCGCGTACGTACGCAGGATCAGCCGGCCGGTGGCCCGGCCCGCGACCGGGATGAACCGGGCCAGCGCGCCGGTCAGGGTCACCGCGGTCAGCCCCGCGAGGAGCTTCATCGCGGCGATCGCGGCGGAGCCCTGGCCGACGGCCGACTCGGAGTAGTAGCGGGCGGCGGCCAGCCAGTAGCCGAGGCCGAGCACCGCGGAGATGCCGGTGTTCAGCATCAGGGCGTAGGCGTTGCGGAACAGCTGGCTGCCGCCGCTGGACCGGCCCAGGCCGGGCAGGCGCAGCCGGCGCCCCGACCGCTCGGGCGCCTCGGACGCGGGCGAGGGTGAGGTGGGCTCGGTCATGGTCGTGTCAGACACGGGAACGGATGGCCTTCCGGCGGACCTGGCGTGCTCTGCGGACCAGGGCGTACCCCTTGGTGAGGGCACGGTCCCCGGCGAAGTTCCGGGCGATCGCCCGGCCCTCGACGAGCCGCTCGAACTCCTCGGCGCCCGTGCCGCGGCGCACGGTGACCCGTCGCAGGGCGTACGGCCCCTGCCGGCGCCGGGCGAGGCCGTTGCCGACGGCGAGCGCCTGGCCGTACCCGGTCTCCCGCACCGCCTGCCGCACCCGGCGGCTGGAGTAGCCGTACGGATAGGCGAACGAGGCCGGGACCGTGCCGAGCACGTCGCTGACGATCTCCTTGCAGTGGATCAGCTCGTGCCGCAGCGCGGCGTCGTCGAGCTGGTCCAGCTGCGGGTGGGTGTGGCTGTGCCCGCCGATCTCCACGCCCGCGGCGGCCAGTTCGCGGACCTGGTCCCAGTCCAGCATGGTGTCCGGGCCGCCCCCGGTGTCGTACGCGCCCCGTATCCAGCCGGTGGAGACGAACAGGCTGGCCGGGAAGCCGTGCCGCGTGAGCACGGGCAGGGCGTGCCGGTGCACGCCCTCGTAGCCGTCGTCGAAGGTGATCAGGACGGGCCGCTCCGGCAGCGGGCGCCCGGAGCGCCAACGGGCGGCGAGATCGGCGGTGGTGACGGGCGTGCGGCGCAGGCCGTCGACCACGGCCATCTGCGCGGCGAACGCCTCCGGGGTCACCGACAGCGCGCGCGTGGCCTCGTCCGGGTCGGTCGCGACCGCGTGGTACATCAGTATCGGCACGGGCCGGTCGGTCATGTGCCCCATGTGCCCCATGTGCCTCATGTGCTTCCCCTCTCGATGCCGGGCACCGAGAAGGTGGTTGCGCCGCGGCGCGAGCGGACCGTGCCCACCACGTAGCCGCCCGCCGCCGTCAGCACCCCCGCGACGATCGCGCCCGCGCGGCCCGCGCCGCCCGGACGGGCCAGCAGCGCGTCCCGCAGGCCGCGCGCCACCCCGGCGGGCAGCACCCGGGTCGTGTACCGGCGCTCGGTCTCCAGCCCTTTGTCCGTGCCGACACTGCGGGCCACCAGCGCCTTCGACAGACCCTCGGCGTACGCGCGGGCGCGGAAGTACCCGAACTGCTCGCGCGCCCGCGGTACCCGGTGGTGGATCACCGCCCGGTCGTCGATCAGCAGGACCGCCTCCGGCCTGGCCCGGGTGAGCCGGATGCACAGCTCCGTCTCCTCGCAGCCCAGCGGCCGCTTGTCGCCGTCGCGCCCGATGCCGGTGGCGAAACCGCCCGCCGCCTCGAAGGCGCTGCGGCGGAAGGAGGCGTTGCCGCCCAGCACGTTGCGCACCTTCACCCGGCCGGGCGGCAGGCCCCTGTACGTGCAGCCGACCACCCAGTCGAACTCCTCCGGGAACCAGGCCGGCCGGCGGCCCGACGCCCAGATGGGCACGGTACGGCCACCGACGGCCATCACCCGCGGATCGGCGTACCCGTCGGCGAAGTGCCGCAGCCAGTCCCGCTCGGCGACGGCGTCGTCGTCCAGGAAGGCCACGACGTCACCGCGCGCCGCGGCGATCCCGGTGTTGCGGCCGGCGGACAGGCCGCGCGGGCCCGCGTTGGCGAGCACCCGCACCCGGCCGGACTCGCCCGGCTCCCCGGACTGCCCGGACTCCTCGTACTCCTCGGCCAGCCGGTCCAGGAGCGCCTCGTTGTGGTCGACGACCAGCAGGGTCTCCAGGGCCGGCCGGGACTGCGCCCGTACCGAGGAGACCGCCGCGAGGATGTCCTCCCAGCGGTCCTCGGTGTAGACGCAGATCACGACGGAGATGTCGGGACCGCTCAAGACACCTCTCCCCGGACCGAGTCGAGCATCGGGGAGGGGTGCCTGCGGCTGCGCAGGGCCCGCCGGTTGGAACGCTCGCTCAGGATCACCTTGAGCACCCTGATCCCGTCCCGCACGGCCCGCAGGTTGCTGGTGCCGTGGATGCGGAGGTACTCGTGGCTCGGTATCTCCTGCACCTTGAGCCCCGCCTTGACGACCCGGATGTTCATCAGGGTCTCGACCTCGAAGCCGGTGCAGTCCAGCTCGATCTTGTCGAGGCAGTGCCGCCAGAACGCGTTGTAGCCGTAGCACAGGTCCGTGTAGCGGGCGCCGAACTTGCGGTTGACGGCCGTGCACAGCGCCCAGTTGCCGAGCTTGCGGATGAAGGTCATGTCGTCGGTGCCGCCGCCGTTGGCGAAACGGGACCCCTTGGCGAAGTCCGCGCCCGAGACGAGGGCGGAGACATAGCTGACGATCTCGTTGCCGTCGGCCGAGCCGTCCGCGTCGACCATCACGATGATGTCGCCGCTGGCCGCCTGGAACCCGGTGATCAGCGCGTCGCCCTTGCCCTTGCCGCGCTGCTCGACGACCTTGACGTCCGGCCACAGCGAACGGGCCACTTCGACGGTGTCGTCGGTGGAGTTGCCGTCCACCAGCACCACTTCGTGGATCCAGTCCGGGAGCGTCTTGAAGACGTACGGGAGATTCTCCGCCTCGTTCATGGCGGGGATCACCACACTCACCGGCGGTGTGATCGCCAGGTGAGAGGAGATAGGACGGTACGCGCCGGCCGTCGACGGATTCTTGCCCGTACTGGCCGGGCGCAGAACTGAGCTCATGAGTCTGGTCCCTCTCGTCCGGTGGACCGCCCGCCCCTGGGCGGCCCGGCTTCGTGTCCGGTTCGAAAGGGGGGTTCTCACCCGGGGCATGCCGGAAGGATCTCCGTGCGTGCCGGGTGAGCTGGCAAAGCTGGCCGGCCCCGGGAACGGGCAGCCGGTCGCGCGGCACGACTCGGTCATCAGCCTGATCACCGAGCACGGCACCCCCCTACCGCGCCCCGCGCCGGGATCATCGCGGTCCTGAGCCCTCCCCTGGAGCCGCTTGATGACGAACCGGTGCGGGTGAGATGTACGACGGTATTGACGATTGAGCCTGTATGGCAAGACCTGGAACGAGGCCTCACGTTTTTGATGGTTTGACCGTTACCGATCGACATGCCGGTCGGCATACCGGTCGACATGCCGGTCGGCATTCCGGCTGACATGCCGGTCGGCCGTCACCGGCGGCCCGAACGGAACTTCCCCGCCTGTTTGAGGAGTCTGTCGGCCGGCTCGAACCATTCCGGCCGGGACACCACGGCGTTGCGCAGGGCCCGTACCGGAGCGCGGCGGACGCGATGCCCGGCCGCCACCGGGTGACGTCGTGTCACCCACCCCTCTGACACCTGGAGTTCGCGTGTCTTCAGGGAGTCCTTGTAGTCCTTCTGGCCCCGGCCCAGATCCAGGTACGCGATGCCGTCGGCGGCGGACGCCTCGGCCATCCGCAGATGCAGGACCAGTCCGGGGGAGTACTTCGCGCAGTCCGGGTCGTACGCCGGGAACCAGCAGGCGAGCACCCGTTCGGTGCGCAGCCCGAAGTGCGCGGCGACCGGCCTGCCGTCCGCGTACAGCACGGACAGGATCCCCGCGAACGGCTCGGAGCGGGTGTGGAACAGCTGGTGCACGAGCCGGGTGATCCAGTCGTGCGCGAAGCGGTCGCTGCGCCCGGTCCTGCGGTACTGCGCGGACTTCCAGTCCATGAGGGCGCGCAGGGCGGCCGGGTCGCGCTCGTCGTGGACGTACGTCACCCCGCCCGCGTCCCGGCCGAGCCGGCGCTCCTTGGCGAGGGTGGTCCGGGTGAACTTGGGGGACCGCTCCCGCAGGTGCGCCAGGTAGGCGTCGTAGCCGCGGTCGACGTCCATGACCGGTGAGGCGAAGGTGGCGCAGGCCCGCGCCCCGAAGGGTTCTTGGCCTTCCACCAGGTGATCGAACTCCCAGACGGCGAGCCCGCAGGCCCGCAGCAGCTCTCGGGCGTCGAAGGCGAACCCGGGCCGGTGCACCAGGCCCTGGGCGTCCGAGACGCCGAGCCCGACGGCCCGGCCGACGCCCGCGGCCGTTCTCTGGTACGGGAAGAACGCGGCGGGCTCGCCGTCCTCCCGGACCACCGCGATGCGGACGCCCCGTCTGCAGCGGCCCACCGCGAGCGCGAACTCGGGCGACAGGAACGGGTTCGCCAGTCCGGGCGCACCGTGCAGATGGGCCTTGGACTGCATCGCCGTCCAGGCCGCCCGGTCGGCCGCGCTCAGCTCGCCGGGCCGGTACACGTCGATCTCCACGTCAGACGCCCTGTCGTCGCGCCGTACGGCCGCGTGGCCGCCGGCTCAGCACCAGCAGGAGACCGAGGGCGCTGATCGCGGTCACCACCACGATCCCGCCGCGCACCGACCAGTGGTGTGCGGCCAGCATGCCCTGGGCCACCAGCATGTTCAGGACGACCGAGCCGGCGACCGCGGCGAGCAGCCGGCCGAACGTCTCCAGTCCGCGCAGCGCGGCGGCGATGGCGGTCGCGGGCGCGGCGAGCAGGAAGAACAGGGTGAACGGGCCGCGCAGCGGTGAGTCGGAGCCGGCGAGCGCGAGCAGCGCGCCGCACCCCGCGACGGCTGTCGCGGCGCCCGCGAGCAGCGGTGAGACATCTCGTGGAGACGTTTTGACATGCATGGTCCGCATAGGCGACTTTGCCCCCCGAAGCGCCGGATGCCGGGCTTCAGAGTCGCGCAGTCGCGTGCGGGCCGTCAAGATGCGAGCGTTCCCCGGAGGCGGGTGAGGCCCCCGGGGAACGGTGTGCCGGTTCAGGCGAGTTGCTGCCCCGATGCCGGCGGCACTACGGCACTACGGCACTACGGCACTACGGCACGAGCTTCAGCAGGCGGTTCGGGGAACCGGTGCCCGGGCTGGTGACCTTGCCGGTCGTCGAGCCGTTGACGAGGGCCGTGGCGACCTGCGCCGGCGTGGACGAGGTGTGGCCCGCCAGGTAGACCGCCGCCGCGCCCGCGACGTGCGGGGTCGCCATCGACGTGCCCGAGATGGTGTTCGTCGCGGTGTCGCTGGTGTACCAGCCGGCCGTGATCGAGGAACCGGGGGCGAAGATGTCCAGGACCGAGCCGTAGTTGGAGTAGCTGGCCCTGGCGTCGGTGCTGGTGGTGGCGCCGACGGTGATCGCCGAGGCGACGCGGGCCGGGGAGTACGAGGAGGCGTTGGCGCTGCTGTTGCCGGCCGCGACCGCGTAGGTCACGCCGCTCGCGATGGAGTTGGCGACCGCCGTGTCCAGGGTGGTGGAGGCGCCGCCGCCGAGCGACATGTTGGCGACCGAGGGACCGGAGTGGTTGTTGGTCACCCAGTTGATGCCCGCGATCACACCGGCGGTGGTGCCGGAGCCGGCGTTGTCGAGCACGCGGACCGCCACGATCTTCGCCTTCTTGGCGACGCCGTAGGTCGAGCCCGCGATCGTGGTGGCCACATGGGTGCCGTGGCCGTTGCCGTCGGAGGCGACGGTGTCGCCGTCGATGGCGTCGTAGCCGTACGAGGCGCGGCCGCTGATCTGGGAGTGGGTGATCCGCACACCGGTGTCGATGACGTACGCCGTCACCCCGCTGCCGCCGGTGTCCGGGTAGGTGTACGTGCCGGAGAGCGGGAGCGAGGTCTGGTCGATGCGGTCCAGGCCCCAGGGCGCGCTGGACTGGGTCGTGTCGGTGAGCTGGACGCGCTGGTTCTGCTCGACGACGGCCACCGACGGGTCGGCGGCGAGTCTCTTCGCCTCGGTGGCGGAGAGGGTGGCGGTGTAGCCGTTCAGCGCCGCGCCGAACGTCTTCCTCACCGTGCCGCCGTACTCCCTGATGAGGCTCTTGCCTTCGCTGGAGGAGGCCTTGAAGCCGGCGTCCTTCTTCAGTGTGACGATGTAGCTGTCCTTGACCGCCGTGGGGGAGCCGGCGGCCAGGACCTTGCCCTCGGCCGGGGCGGCGTGGGCGGGGAGGGTGGTGAGTCCGCCCACGAGGGCGGCGGTCGCCAGGCTGGTTATCGCGGCGAGCCGGAGCTTGGTGCTACGCAGGTGTGCCATTACGAGGGAGTCCTCCTCCAGGCGGCGCGCGTCTGGGTGGGCCGCGCGTCTGTGGGGGGTGCGCGCGTCGTCGCGCACACGGCCGTGGAGTGCGTTCCTCTCCGCGGCTGAGTAAAGAATCAGCGGTCTACGGGGGTAGAACAAGAGAGTTGAGCGCTCGTCACATATTTGTCATGAACGCGTAATCAAAAACGTCGTGAACGCGCCGGGCCGCTCCGGTGAAAGGCTGAAAAGTCTTGGCATGAACACTTCCCGTCAACACGCGTAGTTGCTACGACGGTTGTGGCAGAGATCCTGCTAAGGGAGGTTCCATGAGACGTTCCCGATTTGCCGCTTACGTCGGCTCGCTCCTCCTCGCCGTCGGCGCCGCCCTCACCGGGGCCGCGACCGCGCAGGCGGACCAACTCGCCGCCCCTGGCGGCTATGTGGCCCTCGGCGACTCCTACTCCTCAGGGGTCGGCGCGGGCAGCTACACCGCCGAGAGCGGCGACTGCAAGCGCAGCACGAAGGCGTACCCGCACCTCTGGGCCGCCGCGCATTCACCCTCGTCCTTCGATTTCACCGCCTGCTCGGGCGCCCGAACGGGTGATGTTCTCGCGAGTCAACTGACCCCGCTCAGCTCCGCCACCGCCCTGGTCTCGATCAGCGTCGGCGGCAACGACGCGGGCTTCGCCGACGTCATGACGACCTGTGTGCTCCAGTCCGACAGCGCCTGCCTGTCCCGGATCAACACCGCGAAGGCGTACGTCGACTCGACGCTGCCCGGCAAGCTCGACGGCGTCTACTCGGCGATCCGCTCCAAGGCGCCCAACGCCCGCGTGGTCGTGCTGGGTTACCCCCAGTTCTACAAGCTCGGCACCGCGTGCGTCGGGCTCTCCGAGACCAAGCGGAAGGCCATCAACGCCGCGGCCGACCACCTCGACACCGCCATCGCCAAGCGGGCCGCGGGCTTCGGCTTCGTCTTCGGCGACGTCCGCACCACCTTCACCGGCCACGAGATCTGCTCCGGCAGCTCCTGGCTGCACAGCCTCAGCCTGCTCAACGTGGGCGAGTCGTACCACCCGACGGCGGCCGGCCAGTCCGGCGGCTACCTGCCGGTGCTCAACGGCCTCGCCTGACGGTCACGGGGTCGCGGAAGTGGAGGGGGAGGCCTCGTCCGACGGGGCCTCCGACTCACAGCTCACCGAGAACGAGACGGCGTCGGACGTCGTGTGCACGGGCTCGCGGACCTCGACGCTGATCTCGTTCTCGAAGCTGCCGCTGTCGTCGGTGGTCGTCACGAACGCCGTGTCCTGCTTGGTCCGGCCGTCGCCCTCCGCGAACGAGAGGGTCTTCCATCCCGCGTCCATGACCTCGCCGTCCCGCGACACCCAGCGGTAGCTCACCTCGGCCGGCAGCCTGCCCACCGTGAACGTCGCCGTGAAGGACGGCGCCTCGCCCTCGGCCGGCGGACAGGTGCCCGAGTAGTCCGTGCGCGCCCCCGCGAGCGAGACCTCCACCGACTGCTGCGGAGCGGCGGAGGTGGTCTCCTCGCTCGGGCTGGGCGTCGGCTCCGGCCCGCCGGTGTCCTGCGGCGCGGTGTCGCTCACCGACGGCGAACTCACCCCGGCCGTCTCGGTCGCGGTCGTGGCGGTGCCGCCGGCCCGCCCGCCGTCGTCACCGTTGAGCAGCGCGTACGTCAGCCCCCCGACCGCCAGCGCCAGCACGGCGAGGCCCGCGATCAGCACGACGGCGGCGCGGCGGTCGCGGCGCGGCCGTGCGGGCGCGGCCGTGGTGCTCGTCCGCCCCGCCGCCGGCGCGGACCCCGTCCACGGCGGCGGAACGGGCCCGGTGGACGGCGGCTGCCGATGCGTCACGGCCGTCGGCGGATACGGGGACGCCTGGACCGCGTCCGCACGAGGCGTGCCGCCCGCGCCGATGATCCGCAGGTCCTCCTCGGCCCGCTCGGCCGGCAGCCGCTCGGCCGGGTCCTTGCGCAGCAGCCCCTCGATCACCGGGGCGAGCGGACCGGCCCGGTACGGCGGCGGCAGCTCCTCGTCGACGATCGCGCGCAGGGTGCTGAGCGGGGTGTTCTGCCGGAACGGGGAGTGGCCCTCGACCGCCGCGTACAGCAGTACGCCCAGGGACCACAGGTCCGACTCGGGTCCGGGCGTGCGGCCCAGCGCCCGCTCCGGGGCCAGGAACTCCGGCGAGCCGATGACCTCGCCGGTCATGGTCAGCGCGGAGCTGCCCTCGACCATGGCGATGCCGAAGTCGGTGAGCACGACCCGCCCGTCGTTGGACATGAGCACGTTGGCCGGTTTCACGTCCCGGTGCAGCACCCCGGCCTCGTGCGCCGCCCGCAGCGCGGACAGCACCTCCGCGCCGATGTGCGCGGCCCGCTGCGGGGAGAGCGGGCCCTCGGCGTCCAGCAGTTCGGCGAGCGAGATGCCGCGGACGATCTCCATGACGATCCAGGGCCGGCCGTCCTGGGTGGCCACGTCGTACACCGTCACCACGTTGCGGTTGGCGACCCGGGCCGCCGCCCACGCCTCGCGCTCCAGCCGGGCGTACATCCGCTCGACCTCCGCCCCCTGGAGCCCGGCGGGCGCGCGCACCTCCTTGACGGCGACCTCGCGGTGCAGCACCTCGTCGCGGGCCCGCCACACGGTCCCCATGCCGCCCTCGCCGAGCGGGGACAGAAGGCGGTAGCGGCCCGCGATCAGCCGTTCACTGCCCGGTTCTTCGGACACGGGCGTCCCCCATTCGCATCCGCGTGCACAGTCCACGCCACGTGTTGATCCGCTTGATCCGCTTGAGGATCCGCGCGAATTCTCCCCAAAAGTAGCTCAGCCGAGTGCGGATGCCGCCCCCTTGAGCAGCAATCCGACCCCGAGGGCCACGACGACCAACGCGGACCCCAGGGGGGCGGTCCCCCGAACCAGGGCGGTCAGCGGACCGGCCGTCCAGCGCGGGCGCTTGTCGAGCATCCGGGTGACACCGGTACCCAGCTTGACGACCGCGAAGCCGGCCGCGGTGAGCGTGAGGGCCAGCCCGACGCCGTACGCGACGACGAGCAGCAGCCCGAACCAGGCCTGCCCGAGGGCGGCGGCGCCGACCAGCACCACGACCGCGGAGGGACTGGGCACGAGTCCCCCGGCGAATCCCAGGAGGATCGTGCCGCGGAGCGTGGGGGCGGTGGCGTGGGTGTGGGTGAAACCACCGTGGGAGTGCGTGAGGGCGTGGCTGTGGGTGCCGCCGTCGTGGGGATGGGGATGCGCGGGCGCGGGCCGGTGCGGGGGCTGGACGGCGGGGGTGGCGTGGCTGTGCGCGGCAGCCAGGACGAGCGGGCGCTCGTGGACCTCCGCGGTCTCGTGCGGGTGTTCGTGCCCAGGCTCGGGGTCGTGCCCGTGCCCATGGTCGGGTACGTGGTCGTGGTCGTGGTCGTCCCCGTCATGTCCCTGCCCGTGGTCGTGTGGGTGCCCGCGCGCGTGGGTCCGGTTGTGCCAGGCCCGTCGTACGAGGGTCAGCCCGGCCGCCGTCACCAGGGCGCCGCTCGCGACGCCCAGCCAGGCGATCACCGAGGGCGCCGCCGCCGAACCGGCCGTCACCAGCAGGCCGAGGGCGACCACGCCCAGGGTGTGGGTGACGGTCACCGAGGCGGCCAGCGGCAGCACGTCCTTCATGCGGGCCCGGCCGCCCCGGGCGGCCGCCACCGCCGCCATCAGGGTCTTGCCGTGGCCCGGTGCGAGCGCGTGCATCGCGCCCAGGGCGACGGCGATGAGGATCGCCAGCGCGGCGAAGCCGACGGTGAGGTCGTGACGGGCGACCAGGGAGTCCAGGGCCCGCGTCCAGCGGTCGGCGCCGCGCGGGAGGACGGAGGCGGCGGGAGCGTCCTGGTCCGCCGTGGCGGCCAGGGCGGGGCCGCCCGGCCGCACCCGGAGCGAGGCGGACGTGGTGTCGGCGGGGGAGGAGAGCAACTCCTCGGGATACGTGGTCAGTTCGCGTGACAGTGACGTCCTCGGTACGTTCGACGTGGTGAGCGTCATCCGGTCGCCGCGCGCGGTGATCTCCCGCCAGCCGGGGCCGGAGGAGGCGCCCGCGCTGCGGAAACCGAGGGCGACGGTGTCGTTCTCGGGGAGCGGCGCGGCCAGCCGGCACTCCACGCGGAGGGTGTCGAGCCCGGCCTGGCCCGGAGTCACGCGCGCCCGGCTGCCTTCCACGGCGAGGGCGGCCGTACGGCCGTCGACGGTGACCGCGGTGTCCCGGGCGGCCGTGGCACAGCGCTGCCGGGCCCACTCGGCCGTGCCCAGGCGCTTCAGCTCCGGCGCGGCCTGGGTCGCCGGGATCTCCGCGAGGTCCTCGACGTGCTGGACGCGCAGTTCCCCGGGGGCGGCGACGAGGCTGTCGTAGTGGTTGACGGTGAAGTTGCCGAGCGGGTGGGCGCTCGCGGCCCCCGAGGGGACCAGGACGAGCGCGCAGGCCGCCGTGAGGACGGCGGCGCCGGAGGCGAGCAGACGGCGGCGGGGCGGGGGTGGGGGCGTCACCGGGCCGCCTCCAGCGCCGTACGGGCCTCCTGGGCGCCCAGGGGCGAGAAGCCGGGGTTCAGCTTCAGCGCCGCCGTCAGATGAGTGCGGGCCGCCTCTTCCTGGCCGAGGGCCCGCTCGATCATGCCCCGGTGGTAGAGGAACGCGGCGTCGCGGTAGCCGGTGGCCGTGGCCCGGCGGGCGTAGGGCAGAGCCTCCTCGTCGCGGCCGTTGACGTGCAGGGCCCAGGCGAGCGCGTCGGCGGTGTGCACGGTGCGGCGGCGGTCCCACTCGGCGCGGGCGGCGCGCAGCGCCTCGGCCCTGTCGCCGTGGTCGGCGGCGGCGAGCGCGGTGTCGAGGTCGGCGTTGACCTTGTTGGTGCGGGCGAGCGCCGTCCAGGCGTCGACGAGGGCGTACTGGTCGTGGGCCTTCGCCGCGTCCCCCTCGGCGCCCCGCACCTCGTACAGCTCGCCGAGCACGACGAGCGGGCCGGGCAGCGGGTGGCGGGCGACCACGGCCTCCATGCCGGTGATCGCGGCGGCGCGGTCACCGCTCGCGGCCTGGGCGCGGGCGCGGCCCTCCAGCGCCGGAAGGCAGTCCTCGTCGGCGGCGAGGGCACGGGCGTAGTGGTGCAGGGCCGCCTCGTGGTCGCCCTGGTTCCAGGCGAGCCGGCCGAGCGCGGTCGAGACGTACGCCACGTCTCCCGGCGCGGTGGCGGTGGCGAGCGCCTGCTCCAGCACCCGCCGCGCGGCCGGCACGTCACCGCGCAGCTCGCGCACGTACGCGTAGCGCGTGAAGACGGGCACGCCCGGCCGCCGGGCGTCCGCGGTGCCGGCCGCCTCGGCCGCCTCGTCGTAACGGCCGAGTTCGACGAGGGCGTCGATACGGGAGGACAGCGCGCGCTCGCTGTACGGGTTCTGCTCCAGGGCCCGGTCGGCGTACGCGAGGGCGTCCTCGAAGTCGTGCCGGGCGGCGGCGAGGGCCGCTCGGCCGGACAGGGCCTGGTCGTTGTCCGGCTCCAGCTCCAGGGAGCGCTTCAGCGCGCGGTCGGCCTGCGGGTAGCGCGAGGGGTCGCCGGTGGTCCGGGCCTGCTCGACGTAGGCGAGACCGAGGGTGGCCCACCCGCCGAAGTCCCGTGGCTGTACGCGGAGATGGGCTTGAAGGGCGGTGATGCCCGTGTCGAGGTCCCCGCTGCCGAGCAACCCCGGCGCCAGGCCGCCGGACGCGGACGCCACCGCCGTGCCCCCACCGTCGCGCGCCGCCCCGACCGCGACGGCCCCGGCGGTGAGCGCCACGGCCAGCAGGGCGGCACACCCCGCGAGCTGTACCCCCCGCCACCGCCGCCCGGCAGCCGACAGCCGCCGGACGGCCACGACGCGCGGATCCACGGGGACCGCCTCACGGGAACGGGAACGGGAGCCGGAGCCGGAGCCGGAGCGGGAGTGGCCCGACGCCCCCGTTTCACTTCCGGCGCGGATGCCGTCCGACGCTTCCTCGCCGCCCGGTGCCTCCTCCCCCGGGGAGCGGGTGTCGTCCGGGAGCGGATCGATCGACGCGACGGCGGACGTCCCGGCGGCCTCGGCCGCCTGGCCGGAGCCGTCGGCCCCGGCAACGGAGCCGTCTCCGGAGCCGACGACCGCGTCCGCCGTGTCCGCCGTGTCTGCCGTGTCCGCCGCGTCCGGCCTGCCGGCTTGCGGCGCATCCGCCGAGCCCGCGCCGACCGTCCTCGGCCCGGCTGCCACCTCAGCCCGGGTGACTTCCCGCGCGGGCCTCGTGCCGCCCCCGGCAGCTGCCCCCGTGCCGCAGGCGTCCTCCGCTGGTGCGGTCGGCCGGCCTGTCGTGCCGGTCTCGGTGGGTGTTCCCGTGCTGTGGTTGCTGTGGTCGGGCTCCGTGGTCGCCGGTGTCGCAGCTCTCGTGCCGTCCCCGGCGGCTGCCCCCGTGCTGCGGGCGGGCTGCGGAGGCGCCGGTGCCGCAGGCTTCGCCCCGTCCCCGGCGGGTGCCCCCGTGGTGCCGTCGTCGCTGTGGGCGCGCTCCGGGGGCGCGGCCGGCGGTGTCGCGTGGCCGCTGGCCGGTGTGCTGTCTTTCGTACGCCGGGGCATGCCCTCTCCTTGGTCGACGGACTGCTCAACCTGGTTGCTGCGCAGGGAAGTCGTCGTGCTGCGGCGCGGCCCGCGCCGTGGGGGGATGGAACGCGGGCCGCGCCAGTCGGTGGAACGGGATTCCGGACCGCCCGGCCTCGCCGCGTCCTAGGAGGCCCGTCCGGCCGGAAGCCGCGTCCTAGTAGGCGCGCTCGCGCATCCGGCGCCACCACATCAGGCCCCCGCCGATCAGCAGGATGCCGAGCGCGCCCGCGCCCGCCGAGCCGGCGATCAGGGTCATGTCGTCGGTGCCGCCCGCGCCGGCCGGCTGGAGCGCGTCGCCGAGCTGGTTGCGGACGTCGTTCCCGTCGGTCGTGCCCTTGGCGAGCGGGCCCCGTGATCCCTCCGTCGGCAGCGCGACGTACGGGAAGGCCTGCTCGAACTCCTTGTCGTTCGTGTCGACCGCGTCGCCCAGGTCGTTCTTCGCGCCGAGGAGTTCGCCCTCGACGACCTGGAGCGAGGCGTCGATCACGTCGTCGGTCAGCCGGCGCCCGTTCGGGAAGCCCGCGTTGTCGCCGTCGAGCACGCCCAGCCGCTTGGGGCTGGCGGCCGGCTTGATCGAGGTGTTCAGCCGCAACTGCTCCGACGGCGTCACGTGCGGCGGCTGGTTGAGGCCCTCGACGCCCTTGAGGAACACGTCGACGAGGTCGTTGCGCGGCTCGGCGGGCGCCTCGATCTTGTAGATCGCCTCGATGAGCTTCGGCAGCTCGGGGTTGGTGACGTTCTTCAGGAACTGAGCGTCGTCCCCCGGCGCGGACGCGTTGAACGTGTCCTTGTCCTTCAGCGGGTTGACCACCTCGTTGACCAGCGGGTTGCCGAGACGGGAGACCTGCGCGTAGTGGCCCTGCGCGTTCTTGCGCTGCGTGGTCGACCAGATGCCGACGATCGGCTGCTCGTGCGACTCGGTGATCATGTCGGTCGGCACCTGGAGGGCGATCGAGTTGACGTTGTAGCCCTTGAGGGTGTCGTTGCCGACCTCGGTGAGGTTCCCGCCGTACAGCAGGTCGAAGACCCGCAGGTCCAGGAAGAAGGGGTCGTCGGCCTGCCCGGCGAAGGTCTGCGCGCCGTTGGTGAGCTTGTGCACCGCCTGCTCGCGCAGCGTCTTGTAGTCCGGCATCGACGCCTTGCCGACGTTCGACGGCGCCACCGGCACGTCGTCGGCGACCTTGGTCTTCGAGACGACCTTCTGCTCGTGCAGCTTGAACAGCTCGATGTCGTACGTCTGGGTGACGTTGAGGTCCGGGTCGTCCAGGCTGGTGACCGGGCCCGTGTTGTAGAGGAAGGTCTGTTCGTTCTTCGTGTGCGTCTTGAACGTGTAGCGGAACAGCAGCTCGCCCTGCGCGTCGCCGTTGTTGTCGATGTGCAGGTCGTACTGGGCGTCCTCGGCGAACGGGAAGAAGTTCGGTCCGCCGGCGGGCTCCTCGAACGGTGTCCAGTTGGCGACGATCGTCGTCGAGTCGGGGTGGTCCGGGCTGACGAACGCGTACACGTCCGTGTTGTCGTACTGCGGGGTCCCCGAGATCAGCGGGGCCTCCCGGTGGCTGGAGGCGGCGGCCGCCCCCGGTTCCAGCGTGGCCATGCCGGCGGCTGCGAGCCCGCCGGCGGCCAGCGCCCCACAGACGAGGGTCGCGAGGCCGCGGTGTCCCGCGCCGCTCCTGGAGTTAGGTGTCATGCCGTCCGTCCTCAGTGCCAACTTGCCTGACGAACGCCATTCGGAGCGGCCGGCAGAGCGGATTGGTCGAATCCCAAACGTTCTTACGGCGCGTCCGGAGACTTGTTTCATCTCAGGCGACCCGCGTTTTGCCCGCTCCGATCCGTAACACCGTCCGGAGGTGGCTTCGTTGCGAATGCCTCGCGGGACGGGACGGCGGCCCAGATGCGGTCTGGCTGGAGGGGGAGACGAGTTGGAGGCGGACGAGCTACTGGTGCTGGTGGCCCGCGGCGACCAGCGGGCCTTCGAGGAGCTGTACGGGTTGGTGTCCGGACCGGTGTTCGGACTCGTCAGGCGGGTCGTACGGGACCCGGCACAGTCGGAGGAGGTGGCGCAGGAGGTGCTGCTCGAACTCTGGCGGTCCGCGGGCCGGTTCGACCCGGGCCGCGGCAGCGCCCTGTCGTGGATCCTCACCCTCGCCCACCGCCGGGCCGTCGACCGGGTGCGCAGCGCCCGCGCGGCCGGTGAACGCGAACAGCGCGAGGCACGCCGCTCCCACCACCCCGCCTTCGACCAGGTCACCGAGGAGGTCGAGGCCGGCCTGGAGCGCGAGTGGGTGCGCCGCTGCCTCGACCGCCTCACCGCACTGCAACGCCAGTCGGTCACGCTCGCCTACTACGACGGCTACACCTACCGTGAGGTGGCCGAACGGCTCTCCGTGCCGCTGGGCACGGTCAAGACCCGGATGCGTGACGGGCTCACCCGGCTGCGCGAGTGTCTGGGAGGTGCCGCATGAGCCTGCGCGACCGCCTGTTCCGCCGCGGGGACCTTCATTCCCTCGCCGCCCCCTACGCCCTCGACGCCCTGGAACCCGCCGAACGGATCCGCTTCGAGAAGCACCTGAGGACCTGCGCCGCCTGCGCCGCCGAGGTGCGGACCCTCGCCGAGGACGCCGTACGGCTCGCCTGGTCGACGGCCGCCCCGCCACCGGCCGCGCTGCGCGAGCGGGTGCTGGCCGCCGTACGCACGACGCCGCAGGAATCCGCCCCCCGGGAGGCGCCACGCGCCCGTGCGGCGCAGTTGCCGCCGCATGTCTGGGGAACGCAGCCGCCGCCGTCACGCTCCCGTGCGCCCCGGTCGCGCCCCCTGTTCGTGCCGTTCGCCACGGCGACCGCCGCCGCGGCCCTCGTGGTGGCGTCCCTGTTCGCCGTCCAGGCCGAGCAGACGCGGGACCGGCTGAACGCCGAACGGGCCCAGGCGCGTGAGATCGCCCACGTTCTCGCGGCTCCCGACGCACGCGCGACGACCGGGCAGGACGCCCAGGGCCGCAGGATCGGAGTGATCGCTTCCGCCTCGGCGGGGAGCGCGGTGATCACCCTGAGCGGATACGACGACCTGCCGGGCGACCGCGTGCGTCAACTGTGGCTCATGCGCCCGGGGGCGCAACCGCGCTCCCTGGGGCTCTTCGACGACGACACGCCCTTGGTCACGTCCGGCCTGGACAAGTCGGCGACGTCACTCGCTGTGACCGTGGAGCCAGGTGGGGGCTCACCGCAGCCCACCACCCAGCCGGTTGTCCAACTCGCCCTGAAATCGGTTGGATTCGGAGAGTGACTGGGGAGGGGTCGTCAACCTCCTTACGGGGAAGGTGAATCCTGTGACCGCGATACACGAGTGCCCCGAGGGAGCGATAGGGTTACTCTGCCCGGGCCGGGTGGACTCGTACGGGTGGGGAGTGACATGGAGCAGATAACAGTGGGCGGCAGGGCGAGGGTCCCTGCGATCACGTGCGGGAGCAGCGCGACCAGTTCGCGTCTTGACCGCCATCTTTCGGTGCTGGCCGGCCCTGCCGTCCCGCAGCGGGAGACGGCCGAGGCGACGTCACTGATGCGTGAGCTGACCGCACGTGAGCCTGCGCGCGGCCGTAGCGACAGGGGCGCGCGAGTGAGGCGGGTCTCGCTGTTCGCCCCCCTGCGTCGGCTGCGCCGTTCGCTGTTCGGCGGACGCTGAGCGCCGCGCCGCCGGCGTTCCGCGGACCGTTTTGGGGAGCCCTCGCCCGGTCGCCACGCCGTCCCGGCGCGGCGCTGCGCACTCGTCGTCCGTCATCCCCACGGCACCGCAGCGGCGTCCGGCGGTGGCTCCCCGAGCGCGGGCACACCCCCGTCCCGGCCCCCACTCCCACCCGTGATCTCCGCACGCTCCCACCCCGCGTGCCCAACGGATCCGCCTCGCAAGGGCGTTGACCGGCTCACCGGCGCCGGTTCACCGCTCGCCGTTCGCGTACCGGTGCACGGCCGCCGGTACGAACACCGCCAGCAGCACCGCGCACCAGGTCAGTGACCCGGCGACGGGATGCGCCACCGGCCAGGCCGCCCCGTCCGGCACCGGCGCGTTGCCGAACAGGTCCCGCAGGGCCGTCGTCACCGCGCTGATCGGATTCCACTCGGCGACCGTGCGCAGCCACCCCGGCAGGCCCTCGGTCGGGATGTACGCGTTCGACAGCAGCGGCAGCAGGAAGACCGCGCCGCCCAGCTGACCCGCGGCCTCCTCGTTCCGGGTGAGCAGCCCCAGGAAGATCCCGATCCAGGTGGCGGTGAACCGGAACAGCAGCAGCAGTCCGAGGGCGCCCGCCGCTTCGAGCGCGCCCCCTTCGATCCGCCAGCCCACCGCGAGCCCGACCAGCAGGAAGGGCACCGTGCCGGCCGCCGTGACCACCAGGTCCGCGGCGGCCTGCCCGAGCGGCACCGCCGCCCGGCTCATCGGCAGCGTGCGGAAGCGGTCCATCACGCCCCGGTGGGTGTCCTGGGCCGCCTGGAACATCCCGGTCATGATCCCGTTCGCGGCCGTCGCCACCAGCAGGCCCGGTACCAGGAACGAGCGGTACTCCCCGCCGGGCATCGCCAGCGCGCTGCCGAAGACGTAGCCGAAGAACAGCAGCATGCTGACCGGCATGGTCTGGGTCAGGATGAGCAGACCCGGGTTGTTCCGCATCCGCCGCAGCTGGCGGCCGAGCATCGCGGTCCCGTCGTACGTGAGTGTGGTCATGCCGCGTGCTCCTTGTGGTCCTCGGTGAGCCGGAGGAAGACGTCGTCCAGGGTCGGCGGACGCAGGCTCGCGTCCAGCAGCGGCACGCCCGCCGCGTCCAGTTCGCGCACCAGTCGGGGCAGCGTGAGCGTGGAGTCCCGGGTGACCGCGCCGACGGCGTTGCGCTCGGGGTCGAACGACGGCTCGGAGCCGGTGAGCCGGTCGAGCACGGCCGCCGCCCTCGTGCTGTGGTCCGCGTCCGTGACGACGACCTCGACGTGCGCCCCGATCAGGGCCTTCAGCTCGGCGGGCGACCCGGTGTGGGCCACCCGGCCCCGGTCCACCAGCGCGATGTCGTCGGCGAGCCGGTCGGCCTCCTCCAGGTACTGCGTGGTCAGCAGCACGGTCGTGCCGTCCGCGGTGAGCGCGCGCACGGCGGCCCAGATCAGGTTCCGGCTCGCCGGGTCCAGCCCGGTCGTCGGTTCGTCCAGGAAGAGCACCTCGGGGCGGCGGATCAGGCTCGCCGCCAGGTCCAGCCGGCGGCGCATCCCGCCCGAGTAGGTGGACACGGGCCGGTCGGCGGCCTCGGTCAGGCCGAAGCGGTCCAGCAGGTCGCCGGCCTGTCCGGCGGGCCCCCGCACCCGGTGCAGCCGGGCGAACAGGCGCAGGTTCTGGCGGCCGGTGAGGTCCCCGTCGACCGAGGCGTACTGCCCGGTGACGCCGATCGCGCGCCGTACGGCCGCCGCCTCCCGGACCAGGTCGTGCCCGGCGATCCGCGCGGATCCGGCGTCCGGTCGCAGCAGTGTGGTCAGCAGGCGCACGGCCGTGGTCTTGCCCGCCCCGTTCGGCCCGAGCACCCCGCAGACCGTGCCCGTCGCCACCGCGAGATCCAGACCGCGCAGCGCGTGGACGGCACCGAACCGCTTCTCCAGACCTTCACTAAGTACAGCGTACGTAGTAGTCATGGCCCGACCATAGCGCACTACGTACGCTGTACGTAACTACGATGGTGGCCGAGGTGATGACCGATGGCGGGCCGAGCGGCCGTACCCGAAGTGATCTGGTCCCGTCCCGAGCGGACGGGCCGGGGGCCGAAACCGGCGTTCGCGCGCGCGGACATCGCAGCCGCGGCCGTGCGGCTCGCCGACGCCGGCGGGCTCGACGCCGTGTCCATGCGGCACGTGGCCGCCGAACTGGGCTGCGGCACCATGTCGCTCTACAACTACGTCCCCCGCAAGGAGGACCTGTACGAGCTGATGGTGGACGCGGTCAGCGCGGAGCACGTGCTGTGGGAGCCGAGCGGGGACTGGCGGGCCGACATGCTCCGGGTGGCCCGTCAGACCCGGGACCTCATGCACCGGCATCCCTGGCTGCCGCGGCTGATGTCACCGGTGTACGGCTTCAGCCCGCACGCCCTGCGGTACCTGGAGCACTGCATGGCCTGCCTGGAGCCCTTCGACGCGCCCGCCGGCACCAAGATGGAACTGATCGGGATGCTCAACGGATGCGTGACGGTGTACGTCTCCACCGAGCTGTCCACGGCCGAGCGGGTCCGGTCGCTGCCGTGGTCGCAGGAGCAGGAGAACGCGGCGCGGACCGCCTACCTGGGCAGCCGGATCGCCTCGGGCGCCTATCCGAGGCTGGCCGCCGCGTTCCAGGAGGACCAGGGACCGATCGACATGGAGGCGGTGTTCAACCGGATGCTGGACCGCGTGCTGGACGGCTTCGAACCCGGGAGCCCCAAGAGCCCGAGCTAGAGCAGGGCGAACTGGCCTTCCGGGCCTTCCTCGTGGTGGTCGAGGACCGACGCCGGCCTGCGTGCCGCGTCCGGCACGGGCAGGACGCCCGCCGTGCGCAGATCCTCGGCCGTGATCGGGGCCGTCACGGCGAACTCCTCCCGCAGCGGGCGCAGTTCCGCCAGCAGCGCCAGCACCGTGATCAGCTCCAGCAGCTCCGACGTCCAGGCTTGCGGCCAGACCGTCGGGCGGATCGCCGCCAAGGTGCCCGGCTGCGCCGGTGCCGTCCGGGCCGCGAACCACTGCTCCAGGACCCGCGCACCGCTCACCTCGAAGTCCCAGGCCTCGGGCGGCACCGGGGAGACACGGCCCTCGTCGAGGTGGAGGGCCTCCTCGTCGCGGTCGTAGCGCAGCGTCAGGGGCCGGGACGGCAGCGGGGCGCGGACGTAGGGGCGGCGGCCGCCGGGCAGCCGGGGGCGGTCGCCGTGGCGGCGCATCAGCCACAGTGCGCGGTGGCCCAGTTCGACGCCGTGCGCCCAGAGTCCGGGGTCCTCGGTGAGCGGGACGGCGAGGCCGGGGCGTACCGCCGTCACCGTCCAGGCCAGGAGATCCAGCGCAGTGGGGGACAGGCCGAGGCGGGCGGCCAGGTGGTCCAGCAGGCCCGGCGCCAGGTTGGGTTCCCCGCCGCCGGGACGGCGGTACAGGGGGCGGACACGGCCGGGCCGGAGGAGGGGCAGCAAGGAGGTCGCGAGCAGGGCGGGTCCGTCGGCGGCCGGTGTCTCGACGACGAAGACCTGGTGCTCGTCGGCCACCCGCCACAGCTCGGGCCGGGCCGCGTCGATCAGCCGGTGGTCGGGGATCAGCCACTGCTCGTCGAAGGGGGCGTACAGCACCCGTACCGGATCGGGGCAGGGGCCACCGGCGCGGACCAGCCTCTCCGTGCCGCCGGACCGGCCCGGGAGCTGTCCGACGGCCGAGTGCGGGGTGCGGGAACGGGTCGGCTCGAACAGGGCCTCGCGGTCCGGGCCCTCGGCCTTCATCAGGGCGTCCCAGCGGGCCTTGAGGGACACCGCGTCGGGGCCCGCCGGCCACCCCCGGCCTAGCCGCGGCGGTGCGACGGACCACGGCAGAAGGTCCGCCAGCAGCGGAGCGTCGTCGTGCGTCACGCTGGGCATCGTACGACCTGCCGACGGCACGGGGCCCGGACCTCCCGGGCAGTCCTCTCCCCCGGAGGCTCCTCCTCCGGCCTCCTCCGGCCTGCTCCGCCGCCGGACACTCCTAGGTCGCGTCCAGGGTCACCGTGAACGAGAAGCGGTCACCCCGGTAGTGGATGACGGCCGCGTCCAGCACCCGGCCTCCCGCGTCGTAGGTGACGCCCGTGTAGTGCAGGATCGGGCTGAGCAGCGGGACCTGGAGGAGGCGGGACGTCTCCGGGTCCGCCAGGCGGGCCTCCACCGTGTCGGTGATCCGGCTGATGTCCGCCCCGACGACGTCCCGCAGCACCTTGGTCATCGGCCAGCGGGCCAGGTCGTCGAGGTCGATGCGCGCGGCGAGCTCGGGGCGGACGTAGTTGCGGGCGTGGTTGGTCGGCTCGCCGGTCTTCTCGTCGGCGCGCAGGCGGTGGTACGTCGCCACCTCGCCGAGGTCGGGGAAGTACTCCGCGAGTTCGGCCGGCACCGGCGCGCTGCCGTGGCCCAGCAGCTCCGTCGCCATGCCGGACTGCTGGGCCACGATCGCGTCCACCGATCCGAGCAGCCGGACGGGGGTGCCCCGCCGGACGTCCGGCTCGATGAAGGTGCCGCGGCGGCGGTGACGGGTGATCAGACCCTCGTCCTCCAGCTCCTTCAGCGCCTGCCGCATGGTCAGCACGCTCACGCCGTAGTGCCCCGCCAGCTGCTCCTCGGTGGGCAGCCGCAGCGGATCGCGGGGCGAGCGGCCGAGTATCGAGGCACGCAGCGACTGCGACACCTGGTACCACAGCGGCAGCTTGCGGTTCAGGACGATCGAATCGGGGGCGAAGGAGGTCACGGGGCCATCCGTACCGGTAGGGAACCCGCAGGGCAAGGGGCGTCCTCAGGGCAGCGGGCGGAAGTGGCGCTGGAGGCCCTGCCACACGTCGTCGTAACGTTGTTGCAGGTGCTCCGCGCGGGCCGCCTGCGGGGTGAGCGTGAGCGGCCACCGGGTCTCGAACATGAACGCCAGCCCGTCGTCGACCTTCTGCGGCGCCAGCTCGGCGGCGCTGGCCCGGTCGAACGTCTCCCGGTCCGGGCCGTGCGCCGACATCATGTTGTGCAGCGAGCCGCCCCCGGGCACGAAGCCCCCCTTCCCGGCCGTCTTGGCGTCGTACGCGCCCTCGATCAGGCCCATGTACTCACTCATCACATTGCGGTGGAAGTACGGCGGCCGGAAGGTGTCCTCGCCCACCAGCCAGCGCGGCGCGAACACGACGAAGTCCACGCCGGCCAGCCCGGGGGTGTCGGACGGGGACGTCAGCACCGTGAAGATCGACGGGTCCGGATGGTCGTACGAGATGGTGCCGAGCACATTGAAGCGGCGCAGGTCGTAGATGTACGGCACATAGTTGCCGTGCCAGGCGACCACGTCGAGCGGTGAGTGGTCGTAGGTGGCCGTCCAGAGGTGGCCGCAGAACTTGTTGACCACCTCCACCGGCCCTTCCACGTCCTCGTACGCGGCGACCGGTGCCCAGAAGTCCCGGGCGTTGGCCAGCCCGTTGGCGCCGATGGGGCCGAGGTCGGGCAGGCGGAAGGGTGCGCCGTAGTTCTCGCACACATAGCCGCGGGCAGAGTCGTCCAGCAACTCCACACGGAAGCGCACCCCACGAGGAATCAGCGCCACCTGGCCCGGCTCCACCCGCAGCAGCCCGAACTCGGTGCGCAGCAGGAGCCCGCCGCGTTCCGGCACGATCAGCAGCTCTCCGTCGGCGTCGCTGAAGACCCGCTCCATCGACGCGTCGGCGTGGTACAGGTGCACGGCCATGCCGGTGCGCTGGGTCACGTCGCCGTTGCCGCCGAGGGTCCACAGCCCCGCCAGGAAGTCGGTGCCCGGCGCGGGCTGCGGCAGCGGGTCCCAGCGCAGCCGGTTCGGGTCGGGCACCTCCTGCGCGAAGGGGGCCGTACGGATCGGGCCGTTGTCCGTGCGGACGAACGCCGGATGCGCGGCCGAGGGACGGATCCGGTACAGCCACGAACGGCGGTTGTGGGAGCGGGGCTCGGTGAAGGCCGTACCGCTGAGCTGCTCCGCGTACAGCCCGAGGGGTGCGCGCTGCGGCGAGTTTTGGCCTTCCGGCAGTGCGCCGGGGACGGCCTGCGAGCTGTGCTCGTTGCCGAAGCCGGTCAGGTAGGTCAGGCCCTCCGCGGTCGTCCGCGTGTCCCCGTCCATGATCTCTCCCTTGGCGTTTCGATTCCTATGCATCACCGTAGGATTTCGGTTTCCCGGACGCAAGAGGCCGGACGACCTCCTCATCGAGGACGACGGGAGCCGACCGGAACCAGACCCCAGGGGGATTCGGGGTGTCGCACCGGTGTTCTACGCTCCCCGGCATGTCGTGGACGCGGAGACTTCTTGCCGTGCTCGCGGTCTGTGTCCTGCTGCTGACCGGATCCGCGGGCTGCGGCCCGGGCGGTGCGCAGCAGAACGGGACGAACGGGGACTCGCCCTCGCCGGTGGGCGAGCTCCTGGAGGACACGGACAAGCAGGGGCGCCACTATCGCGAGGTGGACCAGGAGAGCGCCCCCGACGTCGGCATCGAGGTGCAGCCGGCCGAGGGCGACGGCGGGTGGAACGTACGGCTGACCCTGCGCGGCTTCCGCTTCTCGCCGGCCGGCGCGAAGGCGGAGGCGGTGGCCGGGCGCGGTGTCGCCCGCCTCTTCGTGAACGGACACCCCGTCGCCGTCCTGCGCACCTCCGCGTACCGTCTCTCGGACCGCTACGTCCCGCACGGCACGCACCACCTCACCGCGCGCCTGTACGCCGACGACGGCACGGTGTGGGCCGTCGACGGCGAACCGGTCGAGAGCACGGCCGACATCACGGCCTCGGGACCGGCGTCCGACGGGAGCGTGAACGGCGCACTGGGCGCGCCAGGCATCCCGCCGCGCACTCAGGGGCGAGGTTCCCCGGATCATGGCGGAAAGGCATCATGAAGCCCGTGCCCCCAGAGACATCGCTCCGCCGTGCGCCCGTCCAACGGCGCAGCGCCGAACGGCTGACCAGGATTCTCGACGCCTGCGCCGACCTGCTCGACGAGGTCGGCTACGACGCCCTGAGCACCCGGGCCGTCGCCCTGCGCGCCCAGGTCCCCATCGGCTCCGTCTACCGCTTCTTCGGCAACAAGCGCGCGATGGCCGACGCGCTCGCCCAGCGCAACCTGGAGCGCTACACCGAGCGGGTCGCCGAGCGCCTCAAGGGGACCGGCGAGGGCGGCTGGCGCGCGGCGATGGACGCCGTGCTCGACGAGTACCTCGCCATGAAACGCACCGCGCCCGGCTTCTCCCTCGTCGACTTCGGCAACCAGATCCCGGTCGGCGCCCGCCACGCCGAGCCCAACCACCGTGTCGCCGACCGCCTCACCGACCTGCTCTCCGGCCCCCTCGGCCGGGCGCCGGACGAGGAGCTGCGCCGCGTCTTCCTGGTCGCCGTGGAAACCGCCGACACCCTCGTCCACCTCGCCTTCCGGATGGGCCCCGGCGGCGACGAGAAGATCATCGAGGAGACGCGGGAGCTGCTGCGGGCGTACTTGGCGCGGGTACTGGACTGACGGCTCGCACGGGTCCGGCCCGCACCGGCGGCCGGTGCCGGCCGATCTCACCTCACGCAGGGCCTCCCGCCCGTGCATACCGGTCGGTATGCTCACTCCGAGTCCGAGCGTCACCGTCGCCGCCGTCCTCCGGGAGGACCCGTGCCCGCCACCCCCGCGCCCCGCACCGCACTGCGCATCTGCCCCCTGTGCGAGGCCACCTGCGGCCTCACCCTCACCATCGAGGGGACCCGGGTGACCGGCGCCCGCGGTGACCGTGACGACGTGTTCAGCCGGGGCTTCATCTGCCCGAAGGGCGCCTCCTTCGGCGCCGTCGACGGCGACCCCGACCGGCTGCGCGGCCCGCTCGTCCGCAGGGACGGGGAGCTGCGGGAGGCCACCTGGGAGGAGGCGTTCGACGCGGTCGCCGCCGGGATCCGGCCCCTGGTCGAACGCCACGGACCGAACTCCGTCGGCGTCGTCCTCGGCAACCCCAACGTGCACACCATGGCCGGCGCCCTCTACCCGCCGGTGCTGATCGCCGGACTCGGCACCCGCAGCCTCTTCACCGCCTCCACGGTCGACCAGATGCCCAAACACGTGTCGAGCGGCCTGCTCTACGGGGACGCCAACGCGATCCCGGTACCCGACCTCGACCACACCGACCACCTCCTCCTGATCGGCGCCAACCCCCTGGAGTCCAACGGGAGTCTGTGCACCGCCCCCGACTTCCCCGGCAGGCTCAAGGCGCTCAAGGCCCGCGGCGGCACCCTCACCGTGATCGACCCCCGCCGCACCCGCACCGCCGCCCTCGCCGACCGGCACCTCGCGATCCGCCCCGGCACCGACGCCCTGCTGCTCGCCGCGATGACGCACGTCCTCTTCGAGGAGGACCTCGTGGACCCGGGCCGGTCGGCCGCGCATCTGCAAGGGCTCGACGAACTCAGGGCCGCCATGGGGGACTTCACCCCCGAGGCCGCCGCCGGCGCCTGCGACGTGGACGCCGCCACCATCCGCGCCCTCGCCCGCGAACTGGCCGCCGCCCCGACCGCCGCCGTCTACGGCCGCATCGGCAGCTGCACGGTCCCGCACGGCACCCTGGCCAGCTGGCTCGTCGACGTCCTCACCCTCCTCACCGGCAACCTGGACCGGCCCGGCGGCGCCCTCTTCCCGCAGGCGGCCACCGACCGGACACCCCGGCCCGCCGGACCCGGCCACGGCTTCGCGCTCGGCCGCTGGCACTCCCGGGTCGCCCGCCACCCGGAGGCCAAGGGGGAGCTGCCGCTCTCCGCCCTCGCCGAGGAGATCGACACCGCCACCGAGGAGGGCGAGCCGGTCCGCGCGCTGATCGCCGTCGCCGCCAACCCCGTCCTGTCCGCGCCCGACGGGGACCGGCTGGACAAGGCCCTCGGGTCACTCGACTTCATGGTCAGCGTCGACCCGTACCTGAACGAGACCTCGCGCCACGCCCACGTCGTCCTGCCACCGCCCCCGCCCGCCCAGAGCCCGCACCACGACTTCGCCTTCAACACCCTCGCCGTCCGCAACCAGGTCCGCTACACCCGGCCCGCCGTGCCCCTGGAGCCGGGCCGGATGGCCGAGACCGAGATCCTGGCCCGGCTGACCCTGGCCGTGACCGGCATGCACGGCGCCGACCCGGCCGCGGTGGACGCGCTGGTGATCGACCAGACCCTCGGCAAGGCGGTGCGGGAGCCGCACTCACCCGTCCACGGCCGCGACCCGAAGGAACTCGCCGCACAGCTCACCGGCGACAACGGCCCCGAGCGGCGGCTCGACATGATGCTGCGCCTCGGCCCTTACGGCGACGGTTTCGGCGTACGGCCGGACGGGCTCAGCCTGGACAGGCTGCTGGCGCGTCCGCACGGCATCGACCTCGGGCCGTTGCGGTCCCGGCTGCCGCAGCCCCTGAAGACCCGCAGCGGCAAGGTGGAGCTGCTGCCGCAGCCGATCGCCGACGACCTGCCACGCCTCCGGCAGGCGCTGCGGGAGCGCCCCGGCGGCCTCGTCCTCGTCGGCCGCCGCCATCTGCGCTCCAACAACAGCTGGATGCACAACGTGCCCGCCCTCACCGGCGGCACCAACCGCTGCACCCTGCACATCCACCCCGAGGACGCCGAGCGGCTGAGCGTACGGGACGGGGCGGCCGTACGTGTCAAGGGCGCCGGGGGAGCGGTGACCGCCCCCGCCGAGGTCACCGACGGCGTGCGCCCGGGGGTGGTGAGCCTGCCGCACGGCTGGGGCCACGACCGGCCCGGGACCCGGCTCAGCCACGCCTCCGCCGACCCCGGGGTGAACGTCAACCAGCTCCTCGACGGCAGCCTGCTCGACCCCCTGTCGGGCAACGCGGTCCTCAACGGAGTGCCCGTCGAGGTGGCCCCGATGACCGAAAAGCTCACGCCCCTGACCTGAGCAAAGCCGTGACCAGCAGTTTTGCGCTTATTGCTCGCATGTCAACGTCTTGTTAACACTCCTCGGCGCGACCTAACGTCAACGCACCGCCGTCCCAGGTGGGATGTTCAAGGGCGAACGTTAGGTATCCACTCATGTTGACCATCCTCGGCTTCGCCATGATCGCGACCTTCCTGGTCCTGATCATGCTGAAGAAGATGTCGCCGATCGCGGCGCTCGTGCTGATCCCGGCACTGTTCTGTGTGTTCGTCGGGAAGGGCGCCCAGCTCGGTGACTACGTCATCGACGGCGTCACCAGCCTCGCCCCCACGGCGGCGATGCTCATGTTCGCGATCGTCTACTTCGGGGTGATGATCGACGTCGGTCTCTTCGACCCGATCGTCCGGGGGATCCTGAAGTTCTGCAA
The DNA here is from genome assembly GCF_053591515.1 of Streptomyces sp. NPDC003011. Lineage (NCBI taxonomy): Bacteria > Bacillati > Actinomycetota > Actinomycetes > Kitasatosporales > Streptomycetaceae > Streptomyces > Streptomyces sp. NPDC003011. The sequence continues at coordinate 34,534 of NZ_JBSFTY010000012.1, read as the reverse complement.
GGCCGACCCGATGCGGATCGTCGTCGGCACCGCCGTGCTCGCCGCGATCGTCTCGCTCGACGGCGACGGCTCGACCACCTTCATGATCACGGTCTCGGCGATGTACCCGCTGTACAAGCGCCTCAAGATGAGCATGGTCGTGATGACCGGTGTCGCCGCGATGGCCAACGGTGTCATGAACACCCTGCCGTGGGGCGGCCCCACCGCCCGCGCCGCCACCGCGCTGAAGCTGGACGCCAGCGACATCTTCGTCCCGATGATCCCGGCCCTCGCCGTCGGCCTGCTGGGTGTCTTCGTCCTCTCGTACGTCCTCGGTGTGCGCGAGCGCAGGCGGCTGGGCGTGCTGACGCTGGACGAGGTGCTGGTCGAGGAGAAGGTCCACGGCACGGTCGAGGAGAAGGCCGAGGAGACGCAGACGGTCCTGGTGGGCGCCGGCGGCTCCGCGGCTGGCGGCCCGGGTGACGGCAAGACCCCGGTGCGCACCGGCGGCGCGGGCTCCGGCACCGACGCGGACGCGGCCCCTGCCGCCTCGGACGCCGAGGACGACGACGACTTCAAGGCCCTCGACCCGAACCGGTCCACCCTGCGCCCCAAGCTGTACTGGTTCAACGCGCTGCTCACGGTCGTGCTGCTCACCGCCATGATCATGGAGTGGCTGCCGATCCCGGTGCTGTTCCTGATCGGCGCCGCCCTGGTGCTCAGCGTGAACTTCCCGCACCTCCCCGATCAGAAGGCCCGGATCGCCGCCCACGCCGAGAACGTCCTCAACGTCTCCGGGATGGTCTTCGCCGCCGCCGTCTTCACCGGCGTCCTCCAGGGCACCGGCATGGTCGAGCACATGGCCAACTGGCTGGTCGACATCATCCCGGGCTCCATGGGCCCGCACATGGCGTTCGTGACCGGCCTGCTGAGCCTGCCGCTCACCTACTTCATGTCCAACGACGGCTTCTACTTCGGCGTCCTGCCGGTCCTCGCCGAGGCCGGCCAGGCGCACGGCGTGTCCTCGCTGGAGATCGCCCGCGCCTCGCTGGTCGGCCAGCCGCTGCACATGTCGAGCCCGCTCGTCCCGGCCGTGTACGTCCTGGTCGGCATGGCCAAGGTGGAGTTCGGCGACCACACCCGGTTCGTGGTCAAGTGGGCCGCGCTCACCTGCCTGATCATCCTCGGGGCGGGCATGCTCTTCGGGATCATCTGACCGGACTCGTGCCTACCACGGAGGAATCGATCATGGGGCCCGGCGGGAACCGCGGCTGGCTGCTTCGCCTGGTCATCGCCTTCAGCTTCGCGCAGGGGGCGGTGTCGATGGCCCGGCCCGCCGTGTCCTACCGGGCTCTCGCGCTGGGCGCGGACGAGCGGGCGATCGGTGTCATCGCCGGTGTGTACGCGCTGCTTCCGCTGTTCGTCGCGGTGCCGCTGGGCCGTCGCACCGACCACGGCCGCTGCGCGCCCCTGCTGCCGGCCGGCGTGGTCCTGATCTCCGGCGGCTGCGCCCTGAGCGGCCTCGCGGACTCGCTGGCCACGATGGCGGTCTGGAGCGGGGTGATGGGCCTCGGCCACCTCTGCTTCGTGATCGGCGCCCAGTCGCTCGTCGCCCGCCAGTCCGCGCCGCACGAACAGGACCGAAACTTCGGCCACTTCACCATCGGCGCCTCGCTCGGGCAGCTGGTCGGGCCGATCGCGGCCGGCGCGCTGATCGGCGGCCCCGACATGGCGCGGACCAGCGCGCTCGCCCTGCTGGTCGCGGGGGCGGGCGCCGCGGTCGCGTTCACGTCGCTGTGGCGGATCGAACACCGTACGACCGCCCCGTCCCGTACCGGCCGGGGCGACCGCGTCCCGGTCCAGCGCATCCTGCGCGCCCGGGGCGTGCCCGCGGGCATGCTCATCAGCCTGTCGGTGCTGTCCGCGACCGACATCCTCACCGCCTACCTTCCGGTGGTCGGCGAGCACCGGGGCATCGCCCCGTCCGTGATCGGTCTCCTGCTCAGCCTCCGCGCGGCCGCCACGATCGCCTGCCGCTTGGTGCTGACCCCGCTGCTCAGGCTGCTCGGCCGGGCCCTCCTGCTCACCGTGACCTGTCTGCTGGCGGCGGTGCTGTGCGCCGGCATCGCGCTGCCGGTGCCCGTGTGGGCGCTGGCCCTGATGCTGGCCGCGCTCGGCTTCTGCCTCGGCGTCGGACAGCCGCTGTCCATGACGACGGTCGTCCAGGCGGCCCCCGACGGAGCCCGCTCCACGGCCCTCGCCCTGCGCCTCACCGGCAACCGCCTCGGTCAGGTCGCCGCCCCGGCCGCGGCGGGCCTGGTCGCCGGGGTCGCGGGCGTGGCGGCCCCGTTCGTCATGCTCGCAGGGCTGCTGCTGCTGTCCTCGGGGGTCGCGCTGCGCTCGCCGGGCCGTCCCGGACAGGAACCGGCACCGGCGCCCGCGGACGGCACGCCCCGTCGGCTCGGGCGCACCACCTCCTGAATCCGGCCGTCCGTTTTCTCACTTGCTGGACCGGACCGTCCGATCCCGCCACACATCTTCCCCGGGCGCACACAATCCGTTAGCTTCCGTGGCCCACACGCCCCGTACGACCCGCACGTGGCGTCCGACCGCGGAGCACCAGCGTTCGCTCAGTGAGCCCCCGGGGGCACCTGCCATGACACGCGCCATCTCTCTGCACGACGTGAGCAAGACCTACACGCGAGGCGTCCGCGTGGTGGACCGGCTGTCGCTGGACATCGCGCCCGGTGAGTTCCTCGTGCTGCTCGGCCCCTCCGGCTGCGGCAAGTCCACCGTGCTCAGAATGATCGCCGGTCTGGAGGAGATCACCGAGGGAGCGCTGCTGCTCGACGGCGAGTACGCCAACGACCTGGTCCCCTCCGAGCGGGACATGGCGATGGTGTTCCAGAACTTCGCCCTCTACCCGAACATGACGAGCCGGGGCAACATCGGCTTCCCGCTGCGCATCGAGGCACCCGGCGAGGACCCGCGCCCCCGGGTGGACGCCACCGCCCGCATGCTGGGCATCGAGGAACTCCTCGACCGTTTCCCCGGCCAGCTCTCCGGCGGCGAACGCCAGCGCGTCGCCATGGGCCGGGCCATCGCCCGCCACCCCTCCGCCTTCCTGATGGACGAACCGCTGTCCAACCTCGACGCCAAGCTCCGCAACCACCTGCGGGCCGAGATCGCCGCCCTCACCCGCGAGCTGGGCGTCACCACGGTGTACGTCACCCACGACCAGGCCGAGGCGATGTCCCTCGGTGACCGGGTGGCCGTCCTGCGCGGCGGCGTCCTCCAGCAGGTGGGCACCCCGCGCTCGGTGTACGCCCTGCCCCGCAACGTCTTCGTCGCCGCTTTCATCGGCACCCCGCGGATCAACCTGCTCCGGGGCCTGGTCCGGGCCCCGCTCGACGGCGCGATGACCATCAGCCTCGGCAAACAGTTCCTGCGGCTCCCCGAACCCCTGTCCCTGGACCACCAGTTGCTCCGGGTCCAGCAGGGCCGCGAGGTCATCGTGGGCCTGCGTTCGGAGGCCGTGCGGCTCGCCAAGCCGTCCGCCGCCCGCCCCGGCGAGGTCGCGATCAGCGGTCTGGTGGAGCACGTCGAGTTCCAGGGCCACGAGGTGCTCGTCCACTTCAACACCGGCTCCAGCCCCGCCCTCGTACCGGACCTGGAGGCGCCGCGCCCCGCCGCCCGCCCGGCCGGGCGCCGCCGCCGCCGGGGCGGCACGGTCCTGGGCCGTTTCCGGGAGCGGGCGGGAGCGCTGCGGGCCGGCCCGGTGGTGGTCCTGGACGACCCGGCGGACGCGGACCCGCCGCCGCAGCGGCCGGACGCCCGCCTGCCCGGTGACCTCGTCGTCCGCACCACCCCCGACCTCGACCTCCGCCGGGGCATGCAGATCCCGCTGCTCGTCGACATCGCCCACCTGTTCGTCTTCGACCAGCACGGCGAACGCATCTGCCCGGCTCCGGCGCGCCTCCCGGACCTGGAGGAGTGACACCGGCCTCCCGGCTCGGAGGAGTGCGAGTGAGACCGGCCCTCCGGCCTGGAAAAGTGGGACCCGTCTTCCCGCCTGGGGGAGTAGGACCGGCCTCCCGGCCGCGAGGAGGGGGACCCGCCTCCCGCCCCGGTGTCCGCAGGACGTCCCGGAGATCCCTGGCGCCGGAAAACTATCGCCGCTAGTTTATGGGGTGGTCGCCAGCTGGTGACGCGGACGACGCAGCCCCGCCCGGGAGGACGCACGATGAAGGCACACGACGGCATGTACATCGACGGCGAGTGGCGCCCCGCCACCGGCCCGGACACCATCGACGTCGTGAACCCGGTCGACGAACAGGTTCTCGCCCGGGTCCCCGCCGGCACCGCCGAGGACATCGACGCCGCCGTACGGGCCGCCCGCGCCGCCCTGCCCGGCTGGGCGGCGACCGCCCCCGCCGACCGGGCCGCGCGCCTGGCCGCCCTCCGGGACGTCCTGGTGGCCCGCAAGGACGAGATCGCCGAGACGGTCACCGCGGAACTGGGCGCGCCCCTGAAGTTCTCGCAGAACGTGCACGCGGCCGTGCCGATCGCCGTCGCCGGCTCCTACGCCGAGATCGCGGCGACCCACTCCTTCGAGGAGAAGGTCGGCAACTCCACCGTCCACCACGTGCCGGTGGGCGTGGTCGGGGCGATCACGCCCTGGAACTACCCGCTCCACCAGATCGTCGCCAAGGTCGCCCCGGCGCTGGCGGCGGGCTGCACGGTGGTCCTCAAGCCCGCCGAGGACACCCCGCTGGTGGCCCAGCTCTTCGCCGAGGCGGTGCACGAGGCAGGCGTACCGGCCGGTGTCTTCAACCTGGTCACCGGTCTCGGCCCGGTCGCCGGGCAGGCGCTCGCCGAGCACGCCGACGTGGACCTGGTCTCCTTCACGGGCTCCACCGCCGTCGGCAGGCGGATCGGCGCGACGGCGGGCGCCGCCGTCAAGAAGGTCGCCCTGGAACTGGGCGGCAAGTCCGCCAACGTGATCCTGCCGAGCGCGGATCTCGCCAAGGCCGTCAACGTGGGCGTCGCCAACGTCATGTCCAACTCCGGTCAGACGTGCAGCGCCTGGACGCGGATGCTGGTGCACCGGGAGCGGTACGAGGAGGCGGTCGAGCTGGCCGCGGCCGCCGCCGCGAAGTACGGCGACCGCATCGGCCCCGTCGTCAACGCCAAGCAGCAGGAACGCGTGCGCGGTCACATCGAGAAGGGCCTGGCCGAGGGGGCGAGGCTGGTGGCCGGAGGTCCTGAGTCCCCCCGCGAACAGGGCTACTTCGTCAGCCCCACCGTGTTCGCCGACGTCACCCCGGACATGACCCTCGCCCAGGAGGAGATCTTCGGCCCGGTCCTGTCGATCATCCGCTATGAGGACGAGGAGGACGCGCTGCGTATCGCCAACGGCACGATCTACGGCCTCGCGGGCGCCGTCTGGGCCGGCGACGAGGCCGAGGCGGTGGCCTTCGCCCGCCGTATGGACACCGGCCAGGTCGACATCAACGGCGGACGCTTCAACCCCCTCGCGCCCTTCGGGGGCTACAAGCAGTCGGGTGTGGGCCGCGAGCTCGGCGCACACGGCCTCGCCGAGTACCTCCAGACCCAGTCCCTGCAGTTCTGAGGAGCGTTCCCGTGGTTCGTGCCGCCGTCCTGCCCGCCGTGGGCGCCGCCCTGGAGATCACCGAGATCGACCTGCCCGACCCCGGACCCGGCCAGGTCCGCGTCCGGCTGGCCGCCGCCGGGGTCTGCCACTCCGACCTGTCCCTGTCCAACGGCACCATGCGGGTCCCCGTCCCGGCCGTCCTCGGCCACGAGGGCGCGGGCACCGTCGTCGCCGTCGGCGAGGGCGTCACCGGCGTCCGGCCCGGCGCCGACGTCATCCTCAACTGGGCCCCGTCCTGCGGCAGCTGTCACGCCTGCTCGCTCGGCGAGGTCTGGCTGTGCGCCAACGCGCTGAACGGCGCCGCCGACGTCTACGCCCGTACCGCGGACGGCACGGACCTCCACCCCGGCCTGAACGTCGCCGCGTTCGCCGAGGAGACGGTGGTGCCGGCGGGCTGCGTCCTGCCCCTCCCGGACGGCATCCCGCTCACCGACGCGGCCCTCCTCGGCTGCGCGGTCCTCACGGGCTACGGCGCCGTCCACCACGCCGCACGGGTCCGGCCGGGGGAGACGGTCGCGGTGTACGGCGTCGGGGGAGTGGGCCTCGCGGCCCTCCAGGCGGCCCGTATCGCGGGCGCGTCCAGGATCGTCGCGGTGGACGTCTCGCCGGAGAAGGAGGAGTTGGCGCGCGCGGCCGGGGCCACCGACTACGTGGTCGCCTCGGAGAACACCGCCCGCGAGATCCGTGCCCTCACCGACAAGCAGGGCGTGGACGTGGCCGTCGAATGCGTGGGCCGCGCGACCACCATCCGCACGGCCTGGGACTCCACCCGCCGGGGCGGCCGCACCACGGTCGTCGGCATCGGCGGCAAGGACCAGCAGGTCACCTTCAACGCCCTGGAGCTCTTCCACTGGGGCAGGACCCTCTCGGGCTGCGTCTACGGCAACGCGAACCCGGCGACCGACCTGCCGGTGCTCGCCGACCACGTCCGGGAGGGCCGCCTCGACCTCGCCGCACTGGTCACGGAACGCATCGCCCTGGAGGGCATCCCGGCAGCCTTCGACACCATGCTGGCGGGCAAGGGCGGACGAGCCCTGGTGGTGTTCTGACGCCCTGTCCGAGCCCTGCTGAGCCCCGTCCGGGCCCGGCTCACCCCGTCCGGACCCGGAGGCTCACCCCCGTCCGAACGGAGGCTCAGCCCCCACCGCAGCCCAGCCCCCTCCCCGCACAGCTCAGCCTGTCGGTGTGTCCGTGGTCTTCTGCGGCCGGGGGGCGGGGGCGTCCGGGGCTGCCTGCGCTGCCGTGGTCCGGCCGGGCTGTCGCCGGGACCGGGAGACCGCGACGCCCGCCAGGCACAGCGCGCCGCCCGCCAGGGTGAACAGCCCCGGTACCTCGCCGAGCGCCAGCCACGACATCAGGACGACCAGGGCGGGCACCGCGTACGTGGTCGCGCCCATCCGGCTGGCGGTCGTCCGGGCGAGGGCGTAGGCCCAGGTGGTGAAGGCCAGCGCGGTCGGGAAGACGCCCAGGTAGACCATGTTGAGGGTGGCGGAGACCGGCGCGTCGGCCGCGTCCCGCACCAGCTGACCCGCGAACGGCAGACACACCACCGCCCCGACCAGGCATCCGAACGTCGTCACCTGCAGCACGCTCGCCCGGCCGAGCGCCGGCTTCTGCGCCACGACACCGCCCGCGTACCCGACCGCGGCGAACAGGCACAGCACCACCCCGAGCACCGACGACCCGCCGTCGCCGGACATCGACAGGCCGACGGTCACCGCGCCCGCGAAGGACACCGCCATGCCCGCCAGCAGCCGCGGCGGCATCGCGTCCCCGAGCAGCCGCGCGCCGAGCAGCGCGATGAGGATCGGCCCGATGTTCACGACCAGCGCCGCGGTCCCGGCGTCCACCTGTTGTTCGCCCCAGTTCAGGGCCACCATGTAGAAGCCGAACCACAGCACCCCGGATATCGCGATCCCGCGCCACGCCGACCGCGGCGGCCACCCCTCCCGCCGTACGAGACAGATCGCCCCCAGTGCCAGGGCCCCGGCCAGCAGCCGGCCGAGCGCCAGCGCGCCCGGTGAGTACGCGGTGCCCGCGCTGCGGATCGACACGAAGGCGGAGGCCCACAGGACCACGGTGACCGTGGCCGCACCGGCCGCGAGCAGTTCCGTACGGCGGTCCGGGCGGGACGGGGAGGCGTTCATCATGCTCCAGAGACTAGGAGGGGGAGGGGGGGGAAGCTCGCGGATTTCGGACGGGGCGGAGCCGCGCGGACGGCCACGGACGGCTACGGACGGCCACGGACGGCCACGGACGGCCACGGACGGGATCAGCCCGGCACGACCGCCGGCCGGGCTCAGCGCAGTGCCGTCGCCTCGATGCCGAGCAGGCCGGACAGCGCGCGCTCACCGGCCGCCGTCACTTTGACCGCCCGCGCGGAGCCGATGCGCACGCACCAGCCCGCGTCCAGCGCGTGCCGGCACAGGGCGGCCCCCGCGACCCCCGCGAGATGAGGGCGCCGCTCGGTCCAGTCGAGGCAGGCCCGGGCCAGCGGACGGCGACCGGTGCGGACGAGGACGATTCCGGCGGAGCCGAACCAGCCGACGCCCGCGTCCGTGAGCGCGAACCCGGTGTCCTGCCGCAGCAGCCCGCGCCCGGTCAGCGCGTCCGTGATCACGATGCCGAGCCGCCCGGCGAGGTGGTCGTAGCAGGTGCGGCCCCGGGCCATGGCCGTCCCGGCGCCCGCCTCGCGCAGACTCCGTGGCCGCGTCTCACCGTCGTCCGGGCCCACCTGCGCGGCCAGGTCCTCCACCAGTTGCGCGATCCGCGCGTCGGCCTGCCGGACGTACCGGTGCCGCCCCTGCCGTTCCTCGGCGAGCAGCCCGCCCGCGACCAGCTTGTCCAGGTGCTCGCTCAGCGTCGACGGGGCGACACCCGCGTGCCGGGCCAGCTCACCGGCCGTCCAGGCCCGTCCGTCCAGCAGCGCGAGCAGACACGCGGCGCGGGTCTCGTCGGCGACGAGTGCGGCGAGCGAGGCCAGCCGCGCCGCCCGTGGGTCCTTGGTGGTCATGCGCCCCAGGATGGGACACGGACGCTTCGGTGCCCACCGAACTGTCCTACGCCGTCCGCCTGACCTGCTCGTACTGCTGCACCAGCCCGTCCAGCAGCGCCATGAGGCCGGTCTCGAAGGCCCGTTCGTCGATCTTCTCCTGCTGCTCGGCGAGCAGGTGGGCCTGGCCGAGGTGCGGATAGTCGGCGGGGTCGTACACGCCGGCGTCGTCCACGAATCCGCCGGCGAAGGAGCCGAGCGCCGAGCCCATGACGAAGTACCGCATCAGCGCGCCGATGGACGTGGCCTGCGCCGGTGGCCAGCCGGCTTCGACCATCGCGCCGTAGACGGCGTCGGCGAGCCGCAGTCCGGCCGGCCGGCGGCCGGGGCCGCGGGCGAGGACCGGGACGATGTTCGGGTGGTCGCGCAGGGCGGCCCGGTAGGAGACGGCCCAGTCGTGCAGCGCGGTCCGCCAGTCCCGGCCGTCCTCGAACATCGACAGGTCGACCTGCGCGCTGACCGAGTCGGCGACCGCCTCCAGGATCTCGTCCTTGGTGCGGAAGTGGTTGTAGAGCGACGGCCCGCTGACGCCCAGTTCGGCGGCGAGCCGCCGGGTGGAGACGGCCGCGAGGCCCTCCGCGTCCACGAGCGCGCGGGCCGTCCGGACGATCCGGTCGGTGCTGAGGAGGGGCTTGCGCGGTCGGGCCATGGCGCACATAGTAGGGCTGCGCCCAGAAACTAGCAGTGCTAATTTAAAGGTACGGCTTTCAAGGGCCGTCGCTGCGGTCTTCCCGTGGCCGTCAGCGGCCGTCAGCGGCCGTCAGCGACTTTCCATGGTCTTCCGTGGTCTTCAGTGGTCTCAGTGGTCTTCAATGGGGTGACTTGGCATGAATCTGGAGCTCAGCGAGGAGCAGGCCGCCGTGCGGCAGCTCGCCAGGGACTTCGTGGACCGGGAGATCACCCCCAACGCCGTCGCCTGGGACCGCGCCGAGGAGGTCGACCGCTCGATCGTCAAGAAGCTCGGCGAGGTCGGCTTCCTGGGCCTGACGGTCGACGAGGAGTACGGCGGCTCCGGCGGCGACCACCTCGCGTACTGCCTGGTGACGGAGGAACTCGGGCGCGGGGACTCGTCGGTGCGCGGCATCGTGTCCGTCTCCCTCGGGCTGGTCGCCAAGACGATCGCGGCCTGGGGGAGCGAGGAGCAGAAGCGGCGGTGGCTGCCGGGCCTCACCTCCGGCGCGCACGTGGGCTGCTTCGGTCTCACCGAGCCGGGCACCGGATCCGACGCCGGCAACCTCTCCACCCGCGCGGTGCGCGACGGTGACGCGTACGTCCTCAACGGCACCAAGATGTTCATCACCAACGGCACCTGGGCCGACGTCGTGCTGCTGTTCGCCCGCTCCACCGACGCCCCCGGCCACAAGGGCGTCTCCGCCTTCCTGGTCCCGGCCGACACCCCCGGCCTGACCCGCCGCACCCTGCACGGCAAGCTCGGTCTGCGCGGCCAGGCGACGGCGGAACTGGTCCTGGAGGACGTCCGCGTCCCGGCCTCCGCGCTGCTGGGCGAGGAGGGCAAGGGCTTCTCGGTCGCCATGTCGGCCCTGGCGAAGGGGCGGATGTCGGTGGCGGCGGGCTGTGTGGGCATCGCCCAGGCCGCGCTGGACGTGGCCGTCCGGTACGCGGGCGAGCGCGAGCAGTTCGGGAAGACCATCGCCCACCACCAGCTCGTCCAGGAGCTGATCAGCGACATCGCCGTCGACGTGGACGCGGCCCGGCTGCTGACCTGGCGGGTCGCCGACCTGATCGACCGCGGTCTGCCCTTCGCCGTCGCGTCCTCCAAGGCCAAGCTGTTCGCCTCGGAGGCGGCCGTCCGCGCCGCCAACAACGCCCTCCAGGTCTTCGGCGGCTACGGCTACATCGACGAGTACCCGGCGGGCAAGCTGCTGCGCGACGCCCGCGTGATGACCCTGTACGAGGGCACCAGCCAGATCCAGAAGCTGGTCATCGGGCGGGCGCTGACGGGGGTTTCCGCGTTCTGAGTACGTTCTGAGTACGCCGGCGGATGCGGCACCGGCCCCGTCCGCCGAAGCTGTCCCCATGAGTGACACATCGGGCAAGCAGCAGAACACGGCCGCCTTCTACGGCCAGGCCGTCGCGTCCTTCTCCATCGCCATGGGCGCCACCGCCATCGGCATCTTCAAGCTGGACGCCGACGCCTGGGTGCGGGCCTTCCTCGGCGTCGCCGTCCTGTACCTCGTCACCTCCGCCTTCACCCTGTCCAAGGTGATCCGGGACCGGCAGGAGGCGGCGGCCCCGTCGTACAGCCCCTTCGAGAGCTCCGGGCCGGCACGCTAAGCGCCCGCTCACCTTCGGCGGTATGGTGGTGACCGTGTCGGTGAAGAGGGGCGAAGCGATGAGTACGGCCAACGAGACGGCCGACGGCGAGACGTCGGCGTGGGGCGAGGTCACGCCCGACGCGGCCCGGCGGCTGCTGGTCGCCGCGGTGGAGGCCTTCGCCGAGCGCGGCTACCACGCCACGACGACCCGTGACATCGCGGGCCGTGCCGGCATGAGCCCGGCCGCGCTCTACATCCACTACAAGACCAAGGAGGAACTCCTCCACCGCATCAGCAGGATCGGCCACGAGAAGGCCGTGGAGATCCTGCGCGTGGCGGCCTCGGGCGAGGGCAGCGCCACCGAGCGGCTCGCCGACGCGGTGAGCTCCTTCGTCCGCTGGCACGCGGGCGGCCGTACCACCGCGCGGGTCGTGCAGTACGAACTGGACTCCCTCGGTCCCGAGGCGCGCGCCGAGATCCTCGCGCTGCGCCGCCAGGTCGACGCCGAGGTGCGCGGCATCATCGAGGACGGCGTGGCGACGGGCGAGTTCGACGTCCTCGACGTGCACGGAACCACCCTCGCCGTGCTCTCCCTCTGCATCGACGTGGCCCGCTGGTTCAACGTCGACGGCCCGCGGACCCCCGAGCAGGTCGGCGCGCTCTACGCCGACCTCGTGCTGCGGATGGTGGGCGCCGGGTGACGCGGCCCGTGCCGGAGGGGCGCGGCTAGAGGTAGTACCGGGACACGGACTCCGCGACGCACACCGGCTTGTCCCCGCCCTCGCGCTCCACGGTGAACGCGACGCTCACCTGGACGCCGCCCTGCACGTCGTCGACGCCGGTGATCGTGGCGGTCGAGCGCAGCCGGGAGCCGACCGGGACCGGGGCGGGGAAACGCACCTTGTTCGTCCCGTAGTTGACGCCCATCTTCACGCCCTCGACCTTGATCAGCTGCGGGCCGAAGAGCGGCAGCAGGGACAGGGTCAGGTATCCGTGCGCGATGGTCGTGCCGAACGGCCCCGAGGCGGCCCGCTCCGGGTCCACGTGGATCCACTGGTGGTCGCCGGTGGCCTCCGCGAACAGGTCGATCCGCTTCTGGTCGACCTCCAGCCAGTCGGTGTGCCCCAACTGCTCGCCCACCGCCGCCTTCAGATCGTCGACGGAGGTGAAGATCCTCGGCTCTGCCATGTCCCGGCCCTCTCCTGTGATGTCTAAGCGACTGCTTAGCATGGTCGGCCGCGCACGGCATGTCAACGCCTCGGGACGCCGACCGGGCGGCCGGCGGGTGGCCGGAGGGCGCGCGGAGGGTGAGTAGGCTTCGAGGGGTGCCCCAGATTCCCGAGAAGATCCACGAGCTCACGGTCGGCCAACTCGCCGCACGCAGCGGCGCCGCCGTCTCCGCCCTGCACTTCTACGAGTCCAAGGGCCTGATCAGCAGCCGCCGGACCACGGGCAACCAACGCCGCTACTCCCGTGACGCGCTGCGCCGGGTCGCCTTCGTCCGGGCCGCGCAACGCGTCGGCATCCCGCTGGCCACGATCCGTGCGGCCCTCGCCGAACTCCCCGAGGAACGCACCCCCACCCGCGAGGACTGGGCCCGTCTCTCCGAGGCCTGGCGCTCCGAACTCGACGAACGCATCAAGCAGCTCAACCGCCTGCGCGACCACCTCACCGACTGCATCGGCTGCGGCTGCCTCTCCCTGGACACCTGCGTCCTGTCCAACCCCGACGACGTCTTCGGTGAACGCCTGACGGGTTCGAGGCTGATGGTGGAACAAGGGGGAGGCCGCGAGAAGGCCGCGGCACACGGCGGGCGGGAGCGCGAGCGTGCGCGCGAACCGGAGGACTGCTGCTGACCGACGCGGTACGCGCCGCGGTGGCCGTCCTCGGCGTCCGACCGCCTCGGCGTCGGGTGTCCGCCGGAGCGCTGGGAGGGTGGGCGCGGGCGTTTTGCGAGACGCGCGCGTCTCCTCGTCCCGGCCCTGCCCCGGCCCTACGGGGAGCGCCGGTACCCTCCGTGCTGGAGCAGCGCCTTCGCCACCAACTGGGCGTTGGACAGGGCCCGTTGTCCGTCGGGCAGCACCAGCGTGTCCTCCAGGCCCACGCGGGTCGCGAGGCCGAGGCGTCCGGCCAGCCGCAGGACCGGCCACGCGCCGCCGTCCTCGCCGTGCAGCAGGACCGGACGGCCGTGGGCGGTCCCCAGGCCGGCCAGGAGCGCGCGGGCGGTGTCCTCGGCGGTGCCGGGTGCGGGATCCGTCACCTCCGCGAGGACCCGCAGCACCTTCGGACCGAGCGGTGAGACGGCGAACCGCGCCGCCCCGTCCGTCCCCGACCAGATGCCGGCCTCCACGCCCACGCCCCGGTCGATGAGGGCGGCGGCCACCTCCTCGGCGCCCGGCTCGTGCCAGTTGACGGAGGCGTGGTCGGGCAGCACGGCCCAGCTCCGGATCCGCCGCGCCCGAGCGGCCGGATCCGGTTCTGCCCAGGCGCCCGTCGTCACGCCGACGGGCACCGACACCCGCGCGCGGATCGCGTCGAGCGTCGCCGCGACCACGCGCGGCGACACACTGTCCTGACCGCACGGCGTCTTGGGGTGGACGTGGATGTCCGTGGCCCCCGCCGCGACCGCCTCCACCGCGGACGAGGCCATCGCCTGCGGTGTGAGCGGCACCATCGCGCCGTCGGCGGCCCCGCGGGGCCCGTTGAGACACACCTGCACCATGTCCCGATGGTGCCAGGCGCCACCGACAAGGCCCCGGGCCGGGCCCTGCCCGTGGACGGCCGACCGGGTGCGGACACCTCGGCTGCCCGGCATCCCGGCCCGCCGGATCGGCCCGCCGGATCGGCCCGCCGGGTCGGCCCGCCGGGTCGAGTGGGGGTGCGGCGTCGCCGGCGCACCCCCGCATGCGCCATTCCTGGGTTCGCCGGTCAGGCCGACATCAGCAGCCGTCCGCGCCTGGCGTCCGCCAGCGCCTCTGGCGTGAGCACGGGACGCGGTACGAGAATGCCGCAGTCCACGCAGACCGGACCCGTCGAGGGTTCGTGGTCCAGTTCGTACTTCCAGACGAGGCGCTCCCCGCCGCACACCGGGCATTCCGCGCCCGGCTCCCGCTCCAGTGCGGCGATCAGCCGGCGCAGGACCTCCGCCAGCGGCTCATCGGGATGGACCCGCGGGTCGTCGCACCAGGCGACTCCGAAACCGCCCCAGGTCAGCCGGTGCCAGTCGTCCACGCTGCCCGGCCTGCGCAGCCCGTCGTGCTTCTCCTTCTTGCGCCGCTCGGCGAACTCCACCTCGTAGGCCAGCCAGACCGAACGCGCCTCCTCCAACTCCTCCAGTGCGGCCACGAGCCGCGCTGGGTCGGGGGAGCGGTCCTGCGGACCGAACCCGGCCCGGGAGCACAAGTGGTCCCAGGTCGCCCTGTGCCCGTAAGGGGCGAACCGTTCAAGGCACTTGCGGAGCGAGTAACGCCGTAGCGCCAGATCGCACCGTGGATCGCGCACCTGTCTCGCCAAGCTTCGGAAACCGGCCATCGTCCTGCACCTCCGTCACACCTGCACCTGCACTTCGGTCACTTCGGCGTCGTCGCATGGACGTCGCCGAATAGACGTATCGACAAGCGATTCGGCTCCATCCGATGTCCGATGGCCTCCCATGAGCGGGCCGCGGTCGACCTCCACGAGCCGATCGGGGTGGTGCGGAACGACATCGTGGCGACTCCCAAAAGTGACGCATGTTCATCTTCGATCCCGGGGATACCGGCGGTAATGCCCCGCCCACCCCTGTCGGTAGGAGCTCCCATGCCACGGCGCACCCCACGCACCGTCCTCGACAGACTGAGAACTCCCGGCGGATCCCCCGGGTTCCTGAAGAGCGCTTCCGTATGCGTCCTGATTGCCGCTCTTCTCTCCCCGCTCTCGCCCGCGGCGGCGACGGGGACAGCCGCGCGGGAGACGGCCGCGGTCCCGACCGCTGCGGCGAACGACCACTGCGGCGGCCAGTGTTCCGACATCCTGCCGCCCGGCCAGAACGGCAACGCCACCCTCGCGCAGATCCTGCTCAACCAGGCCTTCGGCACCCAGCCCGCGCACGCCGCGGACCAGCTCGGTCCGTACGCCGCGCTGGCCAAGGGTTACCCGGCGCTGACCGACGCCACGATCGACACCTTCTTCAACGACGCGTCTTTCGGGGTCCCCGCCGGTCAAGTCGCCTCCACGGTCAAGCCCGCAGGCCGGGACGACGTGACGATCGTCCGCGACAAGAAGACGGGCGTACCGCACATCACCGGTACCACCAGATACGGCACGGAGTTCGGCGCGGGCTATGCGGCGGCCGAGGACCGGCTGTGGCTCATGGACGTCTTCCGTCATGTCGGACGCGGGCAGCTGACCCCCTTCGCGGGCGGCGACCCGTCCAACCAGGGCCTGGAACAGGAGTTCTGGCGCCATGCCCCGTACACCGAGGCCGACCTCCAGGCCCAGATCGACAGCGCCGTCGCCACGGCGGGCGACCGGGGCCGGCAGGCCCTCGCCGACGTCAACGCCTACGTCGCCGGCATCAACGCCTACATCGACGCCTCCGACAGCGGCCGATCCTTCCCCGGTGAGTACGTCCTGACCGGCCACAAGGACTCCGTCACCAACGCCGGCACGATCGCCCGCTTCAAGCCCACCGACCTGGTCGCGCTGGCCTCCGTGATCGGCGCGCTCTTCGGCTCCGGGGGCGGCGGCGAGGTCGACAACGCGCTGTCGCTGCTGGCCGCGCAGCGGAAGTACGGGGTGGCCGAGGGCACCAGGGTCTGGGAGTCCTTCCGGATGCGCAACGACCCCGAGGCGGTCCTCACCGTCCACGACGGCAGCTTCCCGTACGCGTCCAGGCCCGCCGACGCGCAGGGCGGGGCCCTGCCGGACGCCGGCTCGGTGACCGAGGAGCAACTGGTCCACGACCGTACCGGCAGCGCGGCCACGGCGAGCGCCGGCGGCGCCTCCGCGGCGGCGGCGCGCACGGCCGTCACCTCCGCCAGGCGGGGCATGTCCAACGCCCTCGTGGTGAGCGGCGAGCACACCGCGAGCGGTCACCCGATCGCCGTCTTCGGCCCGCAGACCGGCTACTTCGCGCCGCAACTGCTCATGCTCCAGGAGCTCCAGGGTCCCGGCCTCAGCGCCCGCGGCGCCTCCTTCGCGGGCCTGAGCATGTACGTCGAACTCGGCCGCGGCCAGGACTACGCGTGGAGCGCGACGACCTCCGGCCAGGACATCATCGACACGTACGCCGTCGAGCTGTGCCAGGACGACCACCACTACCTGTACCGGGGCGTGTGCACGCCCATGGAGAAGACCGAGCAGAGGAACGCCTGGAAGCCGACCACGGCCGACGGCACCGCGGCCGGCTCGTACACCATGCGGGTCTGGCGCACCAAGTACGGCCCCGTCACCCACCGGGCGACGGTCGGCGGCAAGAAGGTCGCCTACACCACCCTGCGTTCGTCCTTCCGGCACGAGGCCGACTCGATCATCGGCTTCCAGATGCTGAACGACCCGGACTACGTGAAGGGACCACAGGACTTCCAGCGGGCGGTGCAGCACATCAACTACACCTTCAACTGGTTCTACGCCGACTCCGAGCACACCGCGTACTACAACAGCGGCGACAACCCGGTACGGGCCACCGGCGTCGACGCCGAGTTCCCGGTGTGGGCGCGGCCGGCCCACGAGTGGCGGAACTGGGATCCGGCCACCAACAGGGCGCAGTACACACCCCCGTCGGCGCACCCGAACTCCATGGACCAGGACTACTACGTCTCCTGGAACAACAAGCAGGCCAAGGACTACACGACCGCCTCCTGGGGCGACGGTTCGGTCCACCGCGGCGGCCTTCTCGACGACCGGGTGAGGAAGCTGGTCGCCGCGGGCGGGGTCACCCGGGCCTCACTGGTGAAGGCGATGGCCGACGCCGGACTGGCCGACCTGCGGGCCGAGGACGTGCTGCCGGACCTGCTGAGGGTGATCGACAGCGCGGCGGTGACCGACCCGGCGGCCGCCGCGGCGGTGAGCAGACTGAAGGCGTGGGCAGGGGCCGGCGCCAGGCGCACGGAGACCACGGCCGGTTCGAGGACGTACGCCGACGCGGACGCGATCCGCATCCTCGACGCGTGGTGGCCGCTGCTGGTGAAGGCCACGTTCGAACCGGGTCTGGGCAGTGACCTGTACACCGCCTTCACCCGCAACCTGCCCGTCGACGAGACCCCGTCGGCCGCGCACGGCCCGACCGGCGCGCACGCCGGCAGCGCCTTCCAGTACGGCTGGTGGAGCTATGTCGACAAGGACGTCCGGGCGGTGCTCGGCGAGCCGGTCCAGGGGCCGCTCGCACACACGTACTGCGGCGGCGGCAGCCTCGGCGCCTGCCGGGACGTCCTGGTCGCCACGTTGAAGGAGGCGGCCGGCCGGACCCCGGCCCAGGTCTATCCCGGCGACGACCTGTGCGCGGCGGGCGACCAGTGGTGCGCCGACTCGATCGTCCAGCGGACGCTGGGCGGCATCCGGCACGGCGGCATCAGCTGGCAGAACCGGCCGACGTACCAGCAGGTCGTGGAGTTCACCTCGCACCGGTAGGACGCGTGCGGCGGCGGGTCAGCGGATGCGGCCCGCCGCCAGCACCAGGCGGGCCAGCTCCGGGTGCGCGATGTCGTTGTGCGCGCCGGCCGGTGGTCCGCCCCGCCGGACGCACGCGGCCGCGTCGACGTTCACGCAGCCCGACGCGGGCAGCTCCGTCCGCAGGGCCTCGGCGAGCGTGAGGGACGTCGTGCCGGGCACCGCCCGGACACCGTCGTACCCCAGTGCCTCCCACGCGGCGCCCGGGGCCCGCCCGGCGCCGAAGCCCGCGGCGGCCTCGTGCGGGCCGGCGCGCAGGCCCCGGGCGTCGCCCGCCATCCGCGAGGCCAGCGGATACAGCGTCGACAGCGCCGAGTCGTGGCGGGAGTGGCAGCACACCAGGGGACCGTCCACGCGGTGGTGCTGCCCCTGCAGCACGCCTCCCGCGCGCGGGTCGTGCGGCAGACGGGCCGCGAACGCGTAGTGCGAGAAGGCCGCCTGGAGCAGGGTCACCGACTTCACCGCGCGCACCCCCTCGGGCAGTCCGCGCAGCGCGAACGACACCAGCCGCGCGCCGAAGCTGTGCCCGACGAGATGCACCCGTACGTCCGGCGCCGCCGCGGCCAGCTGCCCGATCACCCGGCCGAGTCCGCGCTCGCCCACGGTCCCCGCCCGCCGTTTCATCGCGTAGTACGTCCCCTGCCGCAGCAGCTCGTGGGCGCCGTCCCACGGATCCGGCACCGTGAACTGCGCCGCGCCGCCCGGGGACCCGGCCCGTGCCAGCGCCCGCGCGAACGCCTCGCAGACCTCCGCCACCGGCCCCGAGAACATCACGGGCCCGCTCTGCGGCACCCCCTCCGCCAGCGTGTCCGCCGCGAACATCACCTGTGGTCCCGCCGGGACCACCTCCACCAGCAGTCGCACCAGGCGCCCGAACTCCTCCAGCTCGGCCGCCTCCCGTGCCCGCTGGTCCAGCAGCCGCGCGATCCGGTCGATCACGGTGGCCCGGCCGGGAAACGCGTCCAGCAACGCGTGCCGGGTGTCCTTGTCGAGCGCCGGACGCGGCGGCGGGTCGGCGGCCACCGCCCGCGGGAAGTCGGGGATCGGCTCGTCGGCGAACCGCATCGACGGCCACACCACACCGGCGTACCCGAGCCGGGCCGCCGGGGCGAGGCGGGGGATCGGGGCGAAGAAGCGGCTGCAGAGCCGGGTCGCCAGCGAGCGGTCGTTGTTCCAGCCGTGCGCGAAGACGACCAGATCACGGACGCCGTGCTTCCCGACCCCGGTGAGCAGCCGGTCCCGCCCGCCTGCGTCCGTGTCCCCGTCCGCGTCGAAAGTGAGCTCCCAGTACGGACTCACGCTCAGTGCCGGATCCGCCATGACTGGCCCCCTCGTCCCCCGGTGTGATGCGATATGCGCGCATCGTCCCGCCGCCGGGCGGACTTGGCCATACGTCATGACTCATCCGGGCGCGTGACCGGTCAGCGGTACAGGAGGTACTTCCCGCGCATCCTTTGGAACGCCGCCAGTTCGCGGTCCCAGCCCGCCACCACCTCGTCGGTGTCCGCGCCCGCGTCGATCATCGTGCGCACCAGCGTCGACCCGGTGAGCTTGTCGATCCAGTGGTCCGCACGCCAGGCGAAGCCGCTCCACGCCCGCCGGGCGGTCACCAGGAGCGCGATCCCGGTGCGCACCGGGTCGTAGGCGTCCCGGTCGTGCACATGGATCTGCACACCCCCGACCGTCTTCCCCTGGAACTTGGAGAAGGCGGGCGCGAAGTACGCCTCCCTGAAGTGCGCGCCGGGCAGGCCGAGCCGGTTCGCCGCCGCGGCCCACCGCCCGTCGACGCCCTCCGCGCCGAGCAGCTCGAAGGGCCGGGTCGTCCCGCGCCCCTCCGACAGGTTCGTCCCCTCGAAGAGACACGTCCCCGCGTACACCAGTGCCGTCTCGGGCGTCGGCATGTTGGGGCTCGGCGGCACCCAGGGCAGCGCCCAGGCGTCGTACCACTCCGTCCGCCGCCACCCGGTCATCAGCACGGTGTCCAGCTCCGCCGGCGCGGTCAGGAACTCCCCGTTGAACAGCCGCGCCAGCTCCGCGACGGTCATCCCGTGCGCCTGCGCGATCGGCTGCCGTCCGACGAAGGTCGCGAACTCCTTGTGCAGCACCGGCCCCAGGGCCGCGCGCCCGGTCACGGGGTTCGGCCGGTCCAGGACGACGAACCGCTTGCCGGCGATCCGGGCCGCCTCCATGCAGTCGTACAGCGTCCAGATGTACGTGTAGAAGCGCGCGCCCACGTCCTGGATGTCGAAGACGACGGTGTCCACGCCGGAGGCGGTGAAGACGTCGGCGAGGGCCTGGCCGCTCTTGAGGTACGTGTCGTAGACGGGCAGGCCGGTCGCCGGGTCGTCGTGGCGGCCCTCGGAGCCGCCCGCCTGGGCGGTGCCGCGGAAGCCGTGCTCGGGACCGAAGACGGCGGTCAGGTCCACGCGGTCGTCGGCGTGCATGACGTCGACGATGTGGCGGACGTCGCGGGTGACGCCGGTGGGGTTGGTGACGATGCCGACGCGCTGGCCGCGCAGGGCGGCGTAGCCGGTGGCGGCCAGGTTCTCGAAGCCGGTCCGCCGTCGGCGGGCCGCGGCGGCCGGGGACGCCGCGGTGAGGGAGGTCGCTGCCGTGGTCGCTGCGAGCAGGGCTCGTCTGGATAGGCGCATGAGGTGCAGGCTAAGGGCTCCGCCCGCTAGGCGGAAGCAGCGGACCGGCGGGGATTGGCCGTGGTTCCGCGCGCCCCGCACGGGGTCGCGGTGGCCCCTTCCGTCCAACATACCGACCGGTTAGTCTGGCCGCTGCGGGAGCAGAGCCGATTCGCGTCGCGTCGAAGGAGACCGATGGTGAGAGCCGTGCAGGATGCGGGAGTGGTCGTCACCGGAGCGGGGGGCGGGATCGGAGCCGCGCTGGCCCGCCGCTTCGCCGCCGAGGGGGCCCGCGTCGTGGTCAACGACCTGGACGCCGGCCGGGCGCGGGCCGTGGCCGAGGAGATCGGCCAGATCGCCGTCGCGGGGGACGCCTCCGCGATCGTCGCCGAGGCCCGCGAGGCGCTCGGCGGGACCGTGGACGTGTACTGCGCCAACGCGGGCGTCGCCTTCGAGGCCGGCGAGCCGGGCCAGGTGCTCGACGAGCTGCCCTGGGCGGCCTCCTGGGACGTGAACGTCATGGCCCACGTCCGCGCGGCCCACGCGCTGCTCCCGGACTGGCTGGAGCGCGGCAGCGGCCGCTTCGTCTCCACCGTCTCGGCCGCGGGCCTGCTGACCATGATCGGCGCCGCGCCCTACGCCGTCACCAAGCACGGGGCGTACGCCTTCGCCGAGTGGCTGTCGCTGACGTACCGGCACCGCGGACTGAAGGTCCACGCCATCTGTCCGCAGGGCGTGCGCACCGACATGCTGGCCGCCACCGGCAGCGCCGGCGACCTGGTCCTCCAGCCGACCGCGATCTCCCCCGAGAAGGTGGCGGACGCCCTGTTCGAGGGCATCGAGGAGGACCGTTTCCTGATCCTGCCGCACCCCGAGGTCGCCGGGTACTACCGGGCCAGGGCCGCCGACGCCGACCGCTGGCTGACGAACATGAACCACCTCCAGCAGAAGTGGGAGGCGACCCGGTGACGGACTCCCGCTACGCCGCCAAGCCCTGGCTGGGCCTGCTCGACGACGTCCAGCGCGCCCCGGTCGACCCCGCCGACTCCCTGGTGCACGCCCT
This sequence comes from Streptomyces sp. NPDC003011, assembly GCF_053591515.1. NCBI lineage: Bacteria > Bacillati > Actinomycetota > Actinomycetes > Kitasatosporales > Streptomycetaceae > Streptomyces > Streptomyces sp. NPDC003011. The sequence goes on along the minus strand of NZ_JBSFTY010000012.1, from coordinate 13,212 downwards.
GCGCCGGGCGGTCGCCGGGACCCCGGACCGGACCTTCCTCGCCTACTTCGACGGCCGTCTGACCTACCGCGAGGCGGACGAGCTCAGCGACTCCGTCGCCGGTCACCTCGCCGCCCGCGGGCTGGAGCGCGGCGACCGGGTGGCGGTGCTGCTGCAGAACTCCCCGCAGTTCGTGCTCGCGGTGCTCGGCGCCTGGAAGGCGGGAGCCACCGTCGTGCCCGTCAACCCCATGTACAAGTCGGGGGAGGTCGGCCATGTCCTGCACGACGGCGAGGTGGCCGCGCTGATCTGCTCCGACCGGGCCTGGGCGTCGTATCTGCGCGACGCGGCCGCCGATTCACCGGTGCGGATCGTGCTCACCGGCTGCGAGCTGGACTTCCAGACCCGTGGGGACGCCCGCGTGCTGGCGTTCGAGCGGCTGCCGCAGGCCCCGGACGCCGACGACCTCACGGCCGTGGCCCGCGCCGGCCATCAGGCACCCGAGGGCCGCGACCCCGGCCCGTCCGCCCTCGCGCTGATCAGCTACACCTCGGGGACCAGCGGCGCCCCCAAGGGCGCCACCAACACGCACGGCAACATCATGTACAACGCCGAGCGGCAGCGGACCGGTCTGGCCCTGCCCGAGGCACCCGTCTACTTCGCGATGGCGCCGCTGTTCCACATCACCGGGATGGTCTGCCAGTTCGGCGCGTGCCTGAACAGCGCGGGCACGCTGGTGCTGGCGTACCGCTTCGAGGCCGGTGTCGTGCTGGACGCGTTCGCCGAGCACCGGCCGCACTACACGGTGGGACCGTCGACCGCCTTCATGGCGCTGGCCGCCCACCCGGCCGTCACCCCGGACCACTTCTCGTCCTTCGTGAACATCTCCTCGGGAGGTGCCCCGCTGCCGCCCGCCCTGGTGGAGAAGTTCCGGGCCGGCTTCGGCCCGTACATCCGCAACGGGTACGGGCTCACCGAGTGCAGCGCGCCCTGCGCCTCCGTACCGCCCGCCCTGGAGGCGCCGGTCGACCCGGTCTCCGGGACGCTGGCCGTGGGCGTGCCCGGTCCGGACACGGTCGTCCGGATCGTCGACGAGCGGGGCCAGGAGGTGCCCTTCGGGGAGCAGGGCGAGATCCTCGTCCGCGGGCCGCAGGTCGTGCCCGGCTACTGGCGGCGACCGGACGCCACCGCCGAGACCTTCCCGGACGGGGAGCTGCGCACCGGCGACATCGGCTTCATGGACCCGCGGGGCTGGCTGTACGTCGTCGACCGCAAGAAGGACATGATCAACGCGTCCGGCTTCAAGGTGTGGCCGCGCGAGGTCGAGGACGTCCTGTACACGCACCCGGCGGTGCGCGAGGCGGCCGTCGTGGGGGTGCCCGACGGGTACCGCGGCGAGACCGTCAAGGCGTACATCAGCCTCCGTCCGGGTGCCGAGACGGACCCCGGGGCGCTGGCCGCGTACTGCAAGGAGAGACTGGCCGCCTACAAGTACCCGCGTCAGGTGGAGATCCTGCCGGACTTGCCGAAGACGGCGAGTGGGAAGATCCTCCGTCGGGAACTGCGTTCCCGCGCGCAGGACTAGAACAGCAGCTCGGAAAGGCAGGTGGCGGCAGTGCCCAGGACGACGGACGGTGACGGACCCCCCGTGCCGCAGCGGCTCCTCGCCGCCGCCACCCGGCTCTTCGCGGAGCGGGGCTACGACCGCACCTCGGTGCAGGAGATCGTCGAGGCGGCCGGTGTCACCAAGGGGGCGCTGTACCACTACTTCGGCTCCAAGGACGACCTCCTGCACGAGGTGTACGCGCGCGTGCTGCGCGTCCAGCAGGAGCGGCTCGACGCCTTCGCGGACGCCGACGAGCCGATCGAGAAGCGTCTGCGGGGAGCGGCGGCCGACGTCGTCGTCACCACCATCGACAACCTCGACGACGCGTCGATCTTCTTCCGCTCGATGCACCACCTGAGCCCCGAGAAGAACAAACAGGTGCGCGCCGAGCGCCGGCGCTACCACGAGCGCTTCCGCGCGCTGATCGAGGAGGGCCAGGAGGCGGGCGTCTTCTCCCGGGCGACCCCCGCCGACCTGGTCGTCGACTACCACTTCGGCTCGGTCCACCACCTGTCCACCTGGTACCGCCCCGACGGCCCGCTCAGCCCTCAGGAAGTCGCCGACCACCTCGCGGACCTGCTGCTGCGGGCGCTGCGGCCCTGACGGCCTCAGCATCCGCGTAAGGGGCGGCCGCCATGGCGACCGCCCCTTACCGCGTCACCTCAGAGGTACTGCTTCAGCTCCCGGCGTGCCAGCGAGCGCTGGTGCACCTCGTCCGGGCCGTCCGCGAGCATCAGCGTCCGCGCTCCCGCGTACAGCTCGGCGAGCGGGAAGTCCTGGCTCACGCCGCCCGCGCCGTGCAGCTGGATCGCGCGGTCGATGATGTCGACGACCGTGCGGGGCGTGGCGATCTTGATGGCCTGGATCTCCGTGTGGGCGCCCCGGTTGCCGACCGTGTCCATCATCCAGGCCGTCTTGAGGACCAGCAGCCGCAGTTGCTCCACGGCCACCCGCGCGTCGGCGATCCAGTTCTGCACCACGCCCTGCTGGGACAGCGCCTTGCCGAAGGCCTCACGGGAGACGGCGCGCCGGCACATCAGCTCGATCGCCCGCTCGGCCATGCCGATCAGCCGCATGCAGTGGTGGATACGGCCGGGGCCGAGCCGGGCCTGCGCGATGGCGAAGCCGCCGCCCTCCTCGCCGATCAGGTTCGTCACCGGCACGCGCGCGTGGTCGAAGACCACCTCGGCGTGGCCGCCGTGGTAGTGGTCCTCGTACCCGAAGACCTGCATCGCGCGCTCGACCGTGACGCCCGGGGTGTCGCGCGGCACCAGCACCATGGACTGCTGGCGGCGGGCGTCGGCACCGTCCGGGTCCGTCTTGCCCATCACGATGAAGATCTTGCAGTCCGGGTTCATCGCCCCGGAGATGTACCACTTGCGGCCGGTGATGACGTACTCGTCCGTGCCGTCGGCGGCCCGCTCGATACGCGTGGTGATGTTCGTGGCGTCGGACGAGGCCACGTCCGGTTCCGTCATCGCGAACGCCGAGCGGATCTCGCCCGCCAGCAGCGGCTCCAGCCACTGCTTCTTCTGCCGCTCGTCGCCGAACTGCGCCAGCACCTCCATGTTGCCGGTGTCGGGCGCCGCGCAGTTCGTCACCGTGGGCGCCAGCTGCGGGGAGCGGCCGGTGATCTCGGCGAGGGGCGCGTACTGGAGGTTGGTGAGGCCGGCGCCGTGCCCGGCGTCCGGGAGGAAGAGGTTCCACAGGCCCTGCCTGCGGGCCTCGGCCTTCAACTCCTCGACCACGGCCGGGGTGTCCCACGGCGAGGCGAGCCGCGCGCGCTGCTCGTGCGCGACGGCCTCGGCCGGGTAGACGTACTCGTCCATGAAGGCGAGCAGCTTGGCGCGCAGTTCCTCGGTGCGCGCGTCGAACGCGAAGTCCATGGTCGGTCAGCCTTCCTGAAGGGTGGTCAGGCCGTGCTCGATGAAGACGGGGACCAGGTCGCCGATGCGGTCGAAGCCGGGGCCGACCGTCTGGCCCAGGGTGTAGCGGTAGTGGATGCCCTCCAGGATCACGGCGAGCTTGAACCACGCGAACGCCGTGTACCAGGACACCGCGGAGACGTCGCGCCCCGAGCGCGCGGCGTACCGCTCGATCAGCTCGGCGGGCTTCGGGTGTCCCGGGGCCTCGGCGGTCGTCGACACCGGCGAGTCGGGCATACCGAGCGGCATGCTGTACATCACCAGCAGCCCCAGATCGGTCAGCGGATCGCCGAGCGTCGACATCTCCCAGTCGAGGATCGCCTTGATGCGGTCGTCGTCGCCGATCAGGACGTTGTCGAGCCGGTAGTCGCCGTGCACGACCGTCGGCGCGGGGGAGTGCGGCAGTTCGCGGCCGAGCGCCGCGTGCAGCTCCTCGATCCCGGCCAGGTCACGGTTGCGCGAGGCGTCCAGCTGCTTGCCCCAGCGCCGCAGTTGCCGGTCCAGGAAACCCTCGGGCCGGCCGAAGTCGGCGAGACCCGCCTCGGCGGGGTCCACCGCGTGCAGCTCGACCAGTACGTCGACCAGGGCGAGGACCGCGTCGCGGGTGCGGGCGGGGCCGAGCGGGACCAGCTGGTCGGCGGTGCGGTACGGGGTGCCCTCGACGAACTCCATGACGTAGAAGGACGCCCCGGGCACCGCCCCGTTGTCGGGGTTCTCGCACAGCAGCACCGGGCGCGGCACCGGCACGTCCGTCGGGTGCAGCGCGCTGATCACCCGGTGTTCGCGCTTCATGTCGTGCGCGGTGGCCAGCACATGGCCGAGCGGGGGACGCCGTACGACCCACTGCGCGGTGCCGTCGGAGACCGCGTAGGTGAGGTTCGACCGTCCGCCCTCGATCAGCCGGCCGGTCAGCGGGCCGTGGACCAGGCCGGGCCGCTCCCGGTCGAGCAGGACACGCAGCCGGTCGAGATCGAGTCCTGGCGGGTGGTCGGGGCTCATCGGTGCTCCTTACGTGTGCGGGTGCACGGGCGCGTGCACGGGACCGCTCCATGATGCCGACCGGTCGGTATGTCGTCCAGAGCGGGGGTCGAACGTGATCGGGGCCACGATAGGCCGACAACTCCCCGCACGGGACGGCGGGGAGCTGTCGGGGGTGAGTCGGGGGTGCCTTGCCCGGCCGGGGCGGCCGGTGGCCGGGACGGTTCACTGGCCTCGGCGGCTGAGCGGCCGGGGTGGCTCAGTGGTCGTCCCAGTGACCCTCGTGATCGGCGTGCCGGTGGCCGTCGTGGAGGTAGTCGACGTGGTCGCCGTGCAGGACGCTCGGGTGCCCGCAGTCCTGTCCGTGCCGGTGCTCGTGGTCCGCGTGCGGGACGTGCTCGACGGGCTCGCACTCGTCCCAGTGGCCGCCGTGCTCGCGGTGCAGATGCCCGTCGTGGGCGTAGTCGACGTGGTCGCCGTGCGGCACCTCGGTGTGACCGCAGTCCGGGCGGTGCGAGTGCGCGTGGGCGGCGTGTTCCTGGTGAAAGGTGGTCATCGTGCTCACCTTCGGAGGTACGGGTGGTGGTGACGGGGCGGCCGGCCGGACTGTCACGCGGACCGCGCGTGTCCGGCGATCCGGCGATGGCGCGCCGCGCGGTCTCCGGGCGCCCCGGCGGGGGTGCCCCATGAAGGGCCCTGGGCCCTCACCCCCGACGGTACGGCGGCTTCGGGCGGCTCGCCCACCAAGAGGGAGTCAGGACGGCCGAAGCGCATGGTCATGGTGACCGGGCGGAAGGCCTATGGCGGCCCCCGGAGTGTTCCCGGCCGCCGACGGGCACACAGGCCGTCCGGGGATCGAGCCGCCCCGCGTCAGAAGCCGCCCGGGATGAGAAGCCGCCGGGGATGAGAAGGCGCCCCGCGTCAGAAGACGAGTGCCGCCGCGCACACGGCGAGCCCCACCGTCAGCAGTGCTCCCGCCGTCGCGACCCGGGGTGTCAGCGCGGCGGGGCCGTGCGTGGCGGACAGGGCGCGGATACGGCGATGGGCGATCAGCAGGAAGCCCAGCCAGAGCGCGCCGCACAGGGCGCAGACGGTGACCGCGATCGCGGAGCCCCCGCCGTGCAGCGTGGTCTTCATGGCCAGCAGGGCGGCCACCGTGCTCGACAGCGTCGTCCGCCGCCAGGCGAGCCGGGTCCGCTCGGGCTGGAGGCCGGGGTCCCGGTCCTGGTCCGGGCCGGGGGACGCCGGGGTGCTCACCCCTCCCACCCGACGAGCACCACGACGACCATCGCGACGGCCACCACCGTGACCACGAGGGCCAGCAGCGCCGGGAACCGGGACACCGGAAGGTCCTCGCCCCGGCGCATGGCCCGCTCGCAGCGCACCCAGTGGTTGACCGCGCGCAGGGAGCACAGCACGCCCGCGGAGAGCAGGGCGAGCGCGAGCCCCACCCGCCAGCCCCAGGGCAGGTCCGGCAGGAACTGGTCCACGGCGAAGCCGCCGCCGATCAGCGCGAGGGCGGTGCGCAGCCAGGCGAGGAAGGTGCGCTCGTTCGCCAGCGAGAAGCGGTAGTCGGGGGTACCGCCCTCCCGCCGGAGTTCTTCGGGGGCGAACCACAGTCGGAGGTTGCGTGCGAAGCCGATCACGTGGGGGACCTTATCCAGTGCCCTTCCCGGAAGGACGCGTCAGGATGCCGACCGGTGAGCCCGCAGCCGCTGGTACGCGGCCAGCCCGTCCGGCACCCACTCCCACTCCGGCAGGCGTCGCTCGACCTCGTCCTCGGACAGGAAGTCGTACCAGGCCACCTCCTCGGCCTGGGGGCTGACCGGGACGTCGCAGCGGACCTCGTACACGGCCGACCACCAGCTCTGCCCGGCGCCGTCGTCGTAGAGGAACTTGAACAGGTACGCGGGCCGGGGGAGACCCGTGACACCCAGCTCCTCCTCGGCTTCGCGCAGGGCCGCGGAGTCGTAGGACTCGCCCGCGCCGACGACTCCGCCGACGAACATGTCGTACAGCGAGGGAAAGACCAGCTTGGCCGGCGTGCGGCGGTGCACGAAGACGCGGCCCTCGGCGTCCCGCGCCTGGATGAACACGCAGCGGTGCCGCAGGCCCCTCGCGTAGGCCTCGCCGCGCGGGGACACCCCGACGACCTGGTCGTTCTCGTCCACGATGTCGAGGATCTCGTCAGCAGCACTCATCCCCTCATCCAAGCAGGCACCCCCGCCCGGCTCCACGCGGCGGCGGGCGGACCGGTTCGCGCATGGCGCGGACGGACAGGCTCGCATGGGCATGGGCATGGGCATGGGCATGGGCATGGGCATGGGCATGGGCATGGGCATGGGCATGGGCATGGGCATGGGCATGGGCATGGGCAGGGCATGGGCATGGGTACGGGCCCGGGCACGGGCACGGGTACGGTGCCCGGCGGCGGCACGCGGACCGGCTCCCGTGGGTGCGGGCCGGCCGGTTTCCAGGCGCGCGCCGACCAGTTTCCGCTGGCGCGTGCGGAGTCGCCAGCAGGCGTGTGCCGGCTCGGCAAGAAGCATGTGGACCGGCTCCCGCAGGCGCGTGCGCGCCCGCCCCGGCAGCATCTATGCGGACCGGCCGGCCCCCGCAAGCGGGTGCGAACCGCTCCCGGCGGGCGCAGGTCCACCCCGCTCCGCAGGTCCACCCCGCTCCGCAGGCGTAGGCCGACTCCCTCCCGCGTGCTCCCGCATACGCGCGTGTACGGGCGGGCCCCAGCACCGCATGGTGAGCCGCAGCCGCCCACCCCCGCCCTGCCGTCAGTGCGGCTGCAGGTGGCGGGTCCGTTCGCTGTGGGTCACGTTGCACGGCATCGCCGGGTGCATGCCCAGCAGCACGATGCCCGTGACGATCGCGGCGAGGCCCGCCGCCTCCCAGGCCAGCGCGCCGGTGTCGGTGCGCAGCCGGTCGCCGAGGAAGCCGACGCCGCAGATGATCCCGGCCAGCGGCTGGGCCGCCGTGAGGGCGGGCAGCGACTTCCGCAGGGGCGCTGTCTCGAACGCGCTCTGCACCAGGATCAGGCCAGTCACGCCGAGGGCCAGGACGGCGTACAGCTGCCAGCCGGTCAGCAGCTCGGCCAGGCCGCCCTCGGTGAACCGCTGTCCGCTGACCCGGGTCAGGGCGTCCTGGACGCCGTAGAGCAGGCCGGCGGCCAGGGAGAGCAGGACCGGGCCGGACGTCAGCCGGGAACGCTTGGCGTACGCCGTGAGCACCAGGGCGAGGCCGATCATCACGCCGATGATCAGCCAGTGGCGCAGCGGATCGGCGACCGCCGTGCCGCCGCGCGGCTCGCCCGCCACGATGAACGCGGTCACCCCGCCCGCGAGCAGCAGCAGGCCGGCCCAGCCCTGGCGGCCCACCGGCTGCTTGCCCTGCTTGCGGGACAGGGCGAGCGCGAACAGCAGGTTCGTCGCGAGGAGGGGTTCCACCAGGGAGATCTCGCCCTGGCCCAGCGCGACCGCGCCGAGGGCCATGCCGGCCACCATCAGCCCGAGGCCGCCGAGCCAGCGCGGCACCTTCACCAGGTCCAGGAGCAGCCGCGGCGAGAGGAAGTCGCTCAACGGTGCCTGCCGGGCCGCGTTCTGCTGGAGCACGAAGCCGAAGCCCAGACAGCAGGCCGCACTCACGGCGAGCACCAGAACCAGAACCGACACGCTGAGTACCTCGATCATCGGCCGGGCCACGGGATGCGTGGGGGCGACTGGAACGGCCCAAGGCCCGGCGTGCCCCTGGGAGTGCCCGGGATCGGGCAGTCGACTCGGCCACGCCGCTCCGGTCGATCATGGGCGGATGTGCGGCCGTCCTGCCATGGTGCGGTGCCGCGCCGGGCAGCGCCATGGCGTACGCCACAGAGGCCGCCGGAGACGGGATGCGCGCCCTCCCGGTCGCCTCACAAGTCGCGTGCGAATCAGCCAAGTTGACGCGAGTAACGTGCCAGCGGCCCTTGACGGAAACCGTTGGCTGCGGATTGGCTGTGTGTGATCAGCTGATGGCAAGCCGAAACGTCCAGACCAGACGGCCGGCCGACACGTCGGCTCCTACCGACGACGAGCCGCGCCGCGTGAGGAAGTCCCCGCGGTGTCCCCACCCCCGCCACCCCCGGATCCCGAGGCCGGCCTGCCGGATCGCGCCTGGCCGAAGGCGCCTGCCGGGCGCTCCCTCGGACAAGCCACCCCGGGCACCGCCACCGCCACGGTCGCCGGTGCCGCCACAGTCACCGGTACCGCCACCGGCACCGCCTCAGTCACCGGCTCCGTCGTGCCCCGACGCCCCGCGCCGCCGTCTCTCTCCCTCGCGCGGCTGCCTGCACCAGACCCCTCTCACCCGCGCTTTCCGGCGCTGTCCCGCGGAGCCGACGTGATCCGAAAGACAGGCCTCAGTCGCAAGCGTGCCGCCACCCAGGCGCTCGACGCCGCCCTCGACGACACCGCACTCGTCGCCGCGCGGGCCGCGCTGGCGCAGGGGCGGTGGCAGGCCGTCCGGGCGCTGCTCGCCCGGACGGGCGACGAATGGGACCGGCGCGGCCACCGGATCGCGGTCCTGTCCCTGGAGCCGTACTGCGCCGCCTGGGCGCACGACTGGCTGCTCGCCGAACCCGACTCCGCCGACGCCGCCGTCCTCCTCGCCCTGGCCCGGGTCCGGCGGGCCCTGCGGGGCAAGGAGAAGCCCGCCCCGGCCCGCGAGGCCTGCCGGTCCGCCGCCGCGCTCGCGCCCGCCGACCCCACCCCCTGGCTCGGCCTGCTCATGCTGGAGCACGTCATGGGCGCCGACGACGAGGTGGTCCGGCTCTTCGGCGAGGTCCGCGCCCGGCACCCCGACCACCACCACGCCCACCACCTGATGGTCGCCCGCCTCGCCGAACGCCGTCCCGGCGCCGGTCCGGACCCGCTGCACGAGGTCTACGACTTCGCCGGCTGGGCCGCCGAGCAGGCGCCCGCCGACTCCCCGCTCGCGATCCTCCCGGTCGTCGCGCACGCCGAGCGCTACCGCGTGCTCGCCGTCGCAGGCCACGAGCCCCCCGACCCGACGGCCTGCGGCCACTGGACCGGCCGCCGGGCCCGGCAGGTGATGAAGGCCGCGTTCGACTGGTGGCTGGAGTGGGAGCACGAGGGCCACCCCCGCCGGCTCGTCGACCTCAACTACCTCGCCCACGCCAAGGTCTGCGAGGGACGCGGCGCCGAGGCCGCCGCCCTGTTCCACCGCATCGGCGAGCACCCCACCCCGATCCCCTGGTCGTACCCCGACCGCGACCCGTACCCCGCCTTCCGCGCCGCACGTGACAGCGCGCTCGGCACGGCGTGACACCCCCCATCCCCGGAAAAGGACGGTCTTCCTGTGACCACGGACAGTTCGAGCGGCACGAGCAGAGCCACTCCCGACGGCATCAGTACGTTCAAGGGCCAGGAGCGGGCCCTGCGCGCCGACCGGCTCGGCACCGGCGGCCTGCTGCTCTCCGTCCTCGCCGCCACCGCGCCCCTCATGGTCGTCGCGGGTGTCATGCCCACTACATTCGCGGTGATGGGCATCGTCGGACAGCCGCTCCTGTTCGTCGTCCTCGGCGTGGTCCTGGTGCTCTTCGGTGTCGGCTACGCGGAGATGAGCCGGCACGTCCACAACGCGGGCGCCTTCTACGCCTACATCTCCCGCGGCCTCGGCGGCACCGCCGGCGCGAGTGCCGCCCTGGTCGCCCTCGTCGCCTACAACGCCCTCCAGGTCGGCATCTACGGCATCTTCGGCTTCGAGGTCTCCGGCCTCCTCGCCACCCATGCCGACCTGGAGCTCGCCTGGTGGATACCGGCCCTGGCGGCCGCGCTGGTCGTCGGCGCGCTCGGCTGGCTGAAGATCGACGTCAACGCGCGCGTCCTCGGCGTCCTGCTGGTCGTCGAGGTGGCTCTGGTCGTCATCTTCGACATCGCGGCCGTCACCGACCCCGGCAAGGAGGGCCTGTCGCTGCACGCCTTCAACCCGGACACCCTGACCGGCGCCGGGGTCGGCACCGCGCTGTGCTTCTGCATCGCGGCCTTCCTCGGCTTCGAGCAGGCGCCCGTGTACGCCGAGGAGACCAGCCGCCCGCACGTCCTGGTGCCGCGGGTGATGTTCCTCGCGGTCGGCGGGGTCGCCGTCTTCTTCGCGCTCAGCAGCTGGGCCCTGACCGTCGCCGCCGGACCGTCCGCGATCGTCGGCGCGTCGCAGGAGCAGAGCGCCGGACTGCTGTTCTCCCTCACCGAGGACCGCCTCGGCTCCACCTTCACCGACGTCCTGCACGTCCTCTTCGTGACCGGCATGTTCGCCGCCCTGCTCAGCTTCCACAACGTCGTCGCCCGGTACGCCTTCGCCATGGGCCGCGAGGGCCTGCTGCCCGCCGCCTTCGGCCGCACGACCGGCGCGAGCGGCGCCCCCGGCACCGGCTCACTGCTCCAGACCACCGTCGCGGTGGTGGTCGTGACCGCCTTCGCGATCGCCGACGACAAGCCGCACGGCGACCCCACCGAACCCGTCCTGCACCTGTTCACCTGGTTCGGCAACATCGGCGCCCTCGGTGTGATCGTGCTGATGGCGGCGGCCTCGTTCTCGGTCGTCGTGTTCTTCGCCCGCCGCGGTGCCGCGGGCGCCCAGGCCGGACGGCTGCTCACCTCCGCCGTCGCGGGCGTCGCCCTGCTGGTGATCGCCGGCTACACGGTCAAGGACTTCGACGTCCTGGTCGGCGCCGGCCCGGACTCCTCGCTGAGCTGGATACTGCCCGGCATCATCGGGCTCGCTCTGGTCACCGGCCTGGCGCAGGGCGCCGTCCTGCGCGCCCGCCGCCCCGAGGCGTACGCCCGCATCGGGCTCGGCAACGAGGCGTTCCAGCTGGAGAAGGAGGCGGAGAAGACGTCGTGACCGCCTGAACGCCGAGTGAGAAGTGGTCACGGAACGCCGACGAGCCCCGCGATCCCTGGCCCGGCAGGGGTCGCGGGTGCTCGAATGAGGGAGTGAACTCCGAACACCCCGGGCAACGGGGCAGGGAACGGCCCGAAGGCCAGAGCGCGGAACGGCCCGAAGGACAGGGCACGGAACGGCCCGAGGAGCGGGGCGCGCCGGTCGGCCGCCGCGTCCTGCTCGGCACGCTCGGCCTGGGCGCCCTCGGCGTGCTCGCCGCGCCCACCCTGCAACGCGGCCTGGAGTCCTTCCTCGGCAGCGCCGCCGACAAGGACCCGACCGGCCTGACGGGCCTGCTCCCGAACGGCGGCGGCTTCCGCTACTACTCGGTCACCTCCTCCGTGCCCCGCGAGAACGCCACCACCTACCGCCTCACCGTCGACGGCCTCGTCGACCGCCCGCGGACCTACACACTCGCCGACCTGCGCGCCCTGCCGCAGACCCGCCTGGTCAAGGACGTCCAGTGCGTCACCGGCTGGCGGGTCCCCGACACCCCTTTCGAAGGGGTACGCCTGTCCCGGCTCCTGGACGCCGCGGGAGTGCGCCCTTCGGCCGGGGCAGTGCGCTTCACCTGCTTCGACGGCACGTACACCGAGAGCCTCACCCTCGGCCAGGCCCGCCGCGCGGACGTCCTGGTCGCCCTGCGCATGCAGGACAAGGACGTCAGCCACTCCCACGGCGGCCCGGTCCGCCTCTACGTGGCGCCCATGTACTTCTACAAGTCCGCCAAGTGGCTCTCCGGCATCACCGTCACCGAGGACGTGCAGCCCGGCTACTGGGAGGAGCGCGGCTACGACGTCGACGCCTGGGTCGGCCGTTCGAACGGGCGGGACGATGAGCCTACGACGTGACGCTCCGGCGACCCCGCGCGTGCGCCGCTTCAGCCGGGCCGAACGGTGGATCCACCGCACGACGGCCGTCCTGATGAGCGTGTGCGTGGTGACGGCCGCCTGTCTGTACGTCCCCCAGCTCGCCGAACTCGTCGGCCGCCGCGCGCTGGTGGTCCGCGTCCACGAGTGGGCCGGACTCGCCCTGCCCGTCCCGGTCCTCGCGGGTCTCGCCTCCCGCGCCTTCCGCGCCGACCTGCGCTTCCTGAACCGCTTCGGCCCGCACGACCGTATCTGGCTGCGTGCCGCCCTGCGCCGCGACGGACGGCCCGCGGCCCGCCCGGCCGGCAAGTTCAACGCCGGCCAGAAGCTCTACGCGGCCTGGGTCGCCGGAGCGGCCCTCGTCATGCTCGCCACCGGCCTGCTGATGTGGTTCACCCACCTCACCCCCCTGGTGTGGCGCACCAGCGCGACCTTCGTCCACGACTGGCTCGCGCTCACCCTCGGCATCGTCCTGGCCGGGCACATCGGCATGGCGCTCGGGGACCCGGAGGCACGGCGGGGCATGCGGACGGGGACGGTGAGCCGGGAGTGGGGGGACCGCGAACACCCGCTGTGGCGGCCGTGACGCCCGCGCTCAGCGAGTGCCGAAGTCCAGCAGCACCGTGCACGACCGGCTCCGGTCCGCCGCCGGCGCGAACGCCGACTCCGCCTCCTGCACCGGCACGATCGCGCTGACCAGGATGTCCAGCGGGCCCACCCGCTCCCAGCGTGTCCAGCGGGCTCACCCGCTCCTCGACGTCCGCGACCCCGGCCCGCACCGACGCCCCGTCGGCGACGTCGAACACGGCCGTGCGGACGGCTCCGGGCGCGTCGGCGTCGAGAGCGGCGGCGGCCTCGGCGAGCCCCGGTCGAGGTCGCCGAGAAGGCCGTCGAGCCGCTGGGCCTGCCG